>NZ_JACJDM010000049.1:22489-36415 GCF_014163545.1 Pseudoalteromonas sp. SR45-6 | reverse complement strand
TGGCTTGCCACCGCGATATTCAATATTGTTTCGGTGTTTTCGCGTCAGCAAGCTTAACGCCTACGGGTGTTAACGTTAATCTCAGTGTTTAATTATTCACTGTAGGCGAGTGGCTTGCCACCGCGTTTTAAATGTGGCTCGGTGTTTGTGCGTCAGCAAGCTCAACGCCTACGGTGTTAAAGTTTATCTCGGTGTTAAATCACTTGTAGGCGAGTGGCTTGCCACCGCGATATTAAATGTGGCTCGGTGTTGGTGCGTCAGCAAGCTCAACGCCTACGGGTGTTGCATTTTACTCTGGTGTTTAATTAATTGCTTGTACGCGGCTTTATGCCGCTCGGTTTTAATAAAGGTATTACGATGAATAAAAAAATTGTGCATGTAGCGGTTGGGGTTATCAAAGCAGATAACACACTATTTGTCTGTAAGCGCCCTGACGATAAACACCAAGGTGGTTTGTGGGAGTTTCCGGGCGGCAAAGTAGAAGCTGGCGAAACCGTATTCGAAGCACTAAAGCGCGAGCTTCAAGAAGAAGTGGGTTTAACAATTAATAGTTCAAGCGAGCTGATGGTTATTGAGCATGATTATGGCGATAAATGTGTAAAACTCGACGTGCATTTAGTCACTGATTTTAGCGGCCAAGCCCATGGCGCAGAAGGTCAGCAAAGTGCATGGGTCGCGATTGATAAGTTAGACGATTACAATTTTCCTGCCGCCAACGTAGAAATTATCGAAAAAATAAAAGTGGATGTTTAAATTTACGTAGGCGAGTGGCTTGCCACCGCGTTTTAAAATGTGTTGTGGTGTTTTGCGTCAGCAAGCTTAACGCCTACGGGAGTTAAGTTGTACTTTGATGTTTAATTAATTACTTGTAGGCAAGTGGCTTGCCACCGCGTTTTAAAATGTGTTGTGGTGTTTTGCGTCAGCAAGCTTAACGCCTACGGGTGTTAAATTTTACTCTGGTGTCTAATTAATTACTTGTAGGCGAGTGGCTTGCCACCGCGTTTTAAATGTAGTGTTTGTGCGTCAGCAAGCTTAACGCCTACGGTGTTAAATTGTATTCTGGTGTTTAATTAATTGCTTGTAGGCGAGTGGCTTGCCACCGCGTTTTAAAATTCCGTGTTTGTTTATTAATAAAGCTCAATCTCTACTGGAGGGATCTCGATTAATTGCTATATTTACTTGTAGTTAATTGAGGGAAAGTAATGGTTGATACAAGTAAGCGGACTAAAGGGCGATGCTCGATAATTAATCATTATTACTCAGTTACAATTTGTACTGAAAATAGAATGCAGCTTTTTTGTGATTTTGATAGTAGCTGTTTAATTATGAGGGAGTTACATTTTTTTTCGCATTCGGGAAACCTTAAGACAATTTGTTTTTCATTAATGCCTGATCACTTGCATTGGCTATTTCAGTTTAGAGATACTGATGATTTATCCAAAGTTATTGGTCAATTTAAAAGTATTACTACGATTAAATTGAACCGTTATTTACTTTCTAGCGGAAAAATTTGGCAAGCTAACTTTTATGATCACAAGCTTAGATCTGATGAAGATTTACTTAACCAAGCTAGATATATAGTTGCAAACCCGCTCAGGGCTGGCTTAGTTAAAAGTGTGGGTGATTATCCATTTTGGAATTGTGTATATTTAAACTAATCCCAGTACATCTAATCTACTCTTTCGTAATATGCCACCGCGTTTCAAAATGTGGCGTGGTATTTTGCGTCAGCAAGCTTAACGCCTACGGTGTTAAATTTTACTCTGGTGTTTAATTAATTACTTGTAGGCGAGTGGCTTGCCACCGCGTTTCAAAATGTGGCGTGGTGTTTTTGCGTCAGCAAGCTCAACGCCTACGGGTGTTAAAGTTTGTCTCGGTGTTAAATTTACTTTGATGTCTAATTAATTACTTGTAGGCGAGTGGCTTGCCACCGCGATATTCAAAATTTGGTGTGGTATTTGTGCGTCAGCAAGCTCAACGCCTACGGTGTTAAATTTTACTCTGGTGTTTAATTAATTACTTGTAGGCGAGTGGCTTGCCACCGCGTTTCAAAATGTGGCGTGGTGTTATTGCGTCAGCAAGCTCAACGCCTACGGGTGTTAAAGTTTGTCTCGGTGTTAAATTTACTTTGATGTCTAATTAATTGCTTGTAGGCGAGTGGCTTGCCATCGCGTTTCAAAATGTAGTGTTTTTGCGTCAGCAAGCTTAACGCCTACGGGTGTTAAAGTTTGTCTCGGTGTTAAATTTACTTTGATGTTTATTACTTACTTGTAGGCGAGTGGCTTGCCACCGCGTTTTGAAATGTAGTGTTTTTGCGTCAGCAAGCTTAACGCCTATGGGTGTTAAAGTTTGTCTCGGTGTTAAATTTACTTTGATGTCTAATTAATTGCTTGTAGGTGTGGTTTTATGCCGCGCTTTTGTATTTAGATGTTAGATGGAGCTAGTCTCTGCCTTTAACCTATATCTTTCATTGCTCGGTGGTGAACTTAAAACTGCGAGTGATAAACCCTCGCTTACAAACTTTGTTACATATTAAAAGCGCTTGTTTTGGTTCATCGGTTTATTGTTGCACTGAACAAGTTTAATATGGAAATAGCGAATATTCTATCGAAGTACTTTATTTGAGTGGTGAATATTTAAACGATAACTAACAAATGAGATAGTCATGAAAAAAGTAACTCTAACTGCGGCAAGTATTGCACTTGCTTTGGGATTAGTCGGTTGCGGCGAACAACAAGAACAAGCTAAAGCACCAGAAACGGTAGCTGCAAGCGCACCGGTAGAACAGCTCAATTCTGGTATTGAACTAGCTAATATGGACAAGTCTGTCCGTGCTCAAGATGATTTTTATTATCACGTAAATGGCCAATGGTTGGCGACGACTGAAATCCCGGGTGATAAATCAAACTATGGCTCGTTCTCACAGTTATATGATGATTCGCAAGAAGCGATGAAAATAGTGCTAGAAAAAGCGGCTGCGAATACGGCGGTTAAAGAGGGAACTGATGAATATAAGCTAGGTGCGTTCTTTAAGAGTTACATGAATGAAGCCAAGCGTGATGAATTAGGTATAACACCGCTAAATGTTCCGTTAACTGCTATTGATGGTGTTAAAAATAAGTCTGATTTAGTTACACTTATGGCGCAAATACGTATTCAAGGTGGCGCGGTGCCATTTGGTTGGTATGTAAATAATGACGCTAAGAACTCGAGTGAAAATGCATTATATGCGTATCAATCAGGCCTTGGCTTACCGGATCGTGATTATTATTTAAAAGATGACGAAAAGTTCACTAAAATTCGTGCCGCGTACCAAGTTTACATTGCTGACGTTCTAAAACGCGCAGGTGTAGAAAAAGCCGATGAAGCTGCTAAAGCAATTATTGCACTTGAAACCAGTATTGCTGATGCACAGTGGACGCGTGTTGAAAGTCGTGATGCTACAAAGTCTTATAACAAAATGAGCGTAAGTGATGCAAGTAAGCTAACAGGTGAGTTTGACCTTGCTGAATACTTCAAAGCGTCTGGTGTAAATGTACAAGATATTATCGTCAGTCAGCCTAGCTACTTTGAAAAATTTGCCGATATTTATAAAGCAACAGACCTTGAAACGTGGCAACAATATCTTAAATTTCATTTAGTAAGTAACTATGCAGGTATATTAGATAAAGATCTGGTTGATTTAAACTTTAACTTTTACAGCACCACATTACGCGGCGTAAAAGAGCAAACTCCGCTTTGGAAACAAGCCGTTGATGCATCAAATGAAGTGTTAGGTGAAATTTTAGGAAAAGTGTACGTTAAAGACAATTTCCCGCCAGAAGCAAAAGCGCGCATGGAAGAGTTAGTTGATAACGTGATCAAAGGCTATGGCGTTGCGATTGAAAATCTTGAGTGGATGAGCCCTGAAACCAAGCTTGCTGCGAAAGAAAAGCTCGACAAATTTACCCCAAAAATTGGCTACCCTGATAACTGGAAAGACTATTCACAGTTAAGCATTAATGCGGATGATTTAGTTGGTAACTATATTCGCCATAGTGAATGGGCTTATGCTGATATGATTGACAAGCTAGGCAAGCCAGTGGATCGTTCTGAATGGCACATGACACCACAAACAGTAAATGCTTACTATAACCCGGTGAATAACGAAATTGTATTCCCTGCGGCAATTTTACAACCACCATTTTTTAACTTAGAAGCTGATGATGCGGTTAACTACGGTGCAATTGGTGCGGTAATTGGTCACGAGTTAGGGCATGGTTTTGATGACCAAGGTGCTAAGTATGATGGTGATGGTAATTTACGTGATTGGTGGAGCGAGTCAGACCTTAAACAGTTTGAAGAGCGCACTGGTCAGTTAGTTGCACAGTATAACGAGTATCAACCATTTGCAGATGCCAGTGTTAATGGTCAATTGACCTTAGGTGAGAATATTGGCGATTTAGGTGGCCTAACGGTTGCTTTCACTGCTTATCAGTTATCGCTAGGTGGCGATAAAGCGCCAGTCATTGATGGTTATACCGGTGATCAGCGCTTCTTTATGGGTTGGTCGCAAATTTGGCGTCGTAAATACCGTGACGAAGAGCTACGTAACCGCCTAATGACAGATCCGCATTCACCAAGCCATTACCGCGTGATCGGTATCTTGTCGAATATGCCTGAGTTTTATCAAGCGTTTGACGTAAAAGAAGGCGATAAAATGTATATTAAACCTGCTGACCGGGTAAAAATTTGGTAATCAAATTTTAAATGGTTTGCTGATAAAACGGTGGCTGAGGCCGCCGTTTTTTTTTGAGGGGGAGTAAAAGGTTAAAGATCAAGGATAAAGGGGCTAGGTGCTAAGGAAGTGACTAGGAGCGCGTTGCTCGAAGCCCATGGCATTTACCCTCATTGTCTTCTCTTTGTGCGTCAGCAAGCTTAACGCCTACGGGTGTTAAATTTTATCTCGGTGTTAAATTTACTTTGATGTTTATTACTTACTTGTAGGCGAGTGGCTTACCACCGCGTTTTAAAATGTGGCGTGGTGTTGGTGCGTCAGCAAGCTTAACGCCTACGGTGTTAAAGTTTATCTCGGTGTTAAATTTTACTCTGGTGTCTAATTAATTACCTGTAGGCGAGCGGTTTGCCACCGCGTTTTAAAATGTGGCGTGGTATTTGTGCGTCAGCAAGCTTAACGCCTACGGGTGTTAAATTTTACTTTGATGTTTAATTAATTACTTGTAGGCGAGTGGCTTGCCACCGCATTTTAAATGTGGAACGGTGTTTGTGCGTCAGCAAGCTTAACGCCTACTGTGTTAAAGTTTACTTTGATGTTTAATTAATTACTTGTAGGCGAGTGGCTTGCCACCGCGTTTTGAAATGTGCTCTGGTGTTTTTGCGTCAGCAAGCTCAACGCCTACGGTGTTAAATTTTACTTTGATGTTTATTACTTGTAGGCGAGTGGCTTGCCACTGCATTTTAAATGTGGACGGAGTTTTTGCGTCAGCAAGCTCAACGCCTACGGGTGTTAAATTTTACTTTGATGTTTATTACTTGTAGGCGAGTGGCTTGCCACCGCGATATTCAATATTGTTTCGGTGTTTTTGCGTCAGCAAGCTCAACGCCTACGGGTGTTAAAGTTTACTTTGATGTGTAATTAATCACTTGTAGGCGAGTGGCTTGCCACCGCATTTTAAATGTGGAACGGTGTTTGTGCGTCAGCAAGCTTAACGCCTACGGTGTTAAAGTTTACTTTGATGTTTAATCACTTGTAGGCGAGTGGCTTGCCACCGCATTTTAAATGTGGAACGGTGTTTGTGCGTCAGCAAGCTCAACGCCTACGGGTGTTAAGTTGTACTTTGATGTTTAATTAATCACTTGTAGGCGAGTGGCTTGCCACCGCGTTTCAAAATGTGGCGTGGTGTTGGTGCGTCAGCAAGCTTAACGCCTACTAGGGAAGTGACTAGGTGCTAGGCTAGAACCTATCCCCTAAAACCTAGCTCCTATAGCTAGATCTGGCGGTTGAAACTGGTAAACTCAGCTTTATTAAACGTTAAAGCTGATTAAAAATGAAAAAACATCATCTAAGTTTAGTTGTCCTCGCGGGTGGCTTGGGCTCTCGTTTTGGTGGCAATAAGCAAATCGCTGAGATTGCTGGGTTGGGTTGTACCATTATGGAGTTGAGTATTGCTGATGCTGTTGCCGCAGGAGTAACTCAGGTTGTATTAGTGATCAATCAGGCTGTGCGCAGCGAGATTGAGCAAGTGATTTTACCGCGCTTACCAACGGGGATTGATGTTGTGTTGGTTGAACAACGCATTGATTTAGTGCCAGAACAATTCCAATTACTTGCACAACAGCGAAGTAAGCCTTGGGGCACCGGGCATGCTTTATTATGCGCTAAAGATCATGTTCATAACCCCGCGATCGTCATCACAGCCGATGATTATTATGGCGCGTCGTCATTTTTATTACTCGCTGAACATTTTAAAAACCTGACTAGTTGGGCTATGGTGGGTTACCCAATTATTGATACTTTGTCAGATCAAGGTGGGGTGAATAGAGGCGTATGCCAAGTTAAAAATAACCAATTAATTGATGTTGTTGAGTATTTAAATATTCAGCACGAGAACGGTCAAATAATGGGTGATAACCCGCAGGGAATCCGTGAGCAAATTGCCGTGGATGCGTTGGCATCAATGAGTTTTTGGGCAATTACGCCAACATTTTTTGACCGCTTAGAAGCAGGCTTTGACGAGTTTCTGCAAAAGTATGACAACGGTGTCAGAATGGAGTATTATTTACCCGATCAAGTTCAACAAGCGATCACATCTAATCAACAAATAGTTACCATATATAGCGCAAAAGAGTCGTGGTATGGAGTGACTTATAAATCAGAATTACAGGATGTTACAGGTAAATTATATGAATTACGTCACGGATGAACTAGCCCCGATCTTGCCTTTTCCAGGGCACAACAATAGCGAAGTAAGTATGAAGTCAAATTCCATTGCGGTTTACTTGTCTGAGAGTTTTGGTCTTGGTAGTGAAAAAATCAGCATGAAGCCAATTGGTAGTGGTCACATAAATAGCACTATGCTATTAACTGCACCAAAAAAATCATTAGTTGTTCAAAAACTAAATACCGAGGTTTTTCCTGAACCAGATATGTTAGTTAAAAATGCTCGTTTAATTGAACGTCATTTAACTAAAAAACGTCAATTAGGCGAGTATGATTTAGCAATCATCCGCCATGTTCCTACAGTTGAAAATAACTATTTAGTTGATTGTGATAACGGTGTTTGGCGCGCACTCGAATTTATTGGCGGCAGTTATAGTGAAGATGTAGTTTTAAATACTTCACAAGCGCAAACTGCAGCCAATGCATTTGGTCAATTTGCTGTTGCTTTAGAAGATTTTGATGCCAAGCAACTACATCATGTTATTCCTGATTTTCATAATTTAGCGATGCGCGCTGAAAAGCTCAAAGCTGTGGTTGCAAAAGATCCACAGCAGCGCTTAGCCAGCTGCCAAGCTGACGTTGATTTTTGTTTCGCGCAATTTGGCTTAATTGATGAGCTTAAAGCATTGACGGGCATTGTACCGGTTCGACCATGTCATAATGATACTAAAATTAATAATATGCTGTTTTGTAATATATCAAATGATGCCAAAGCGGTGATTGATTTAGACACCTGTATGCCTGGTTATTGGTTATATGATTTTGGTGATATGGTGCGTACTTTTTGCTCTCCTGAACAAGAAGATTCAACGGATTTAGCTAATGTATGTGTGCGTGAAGAGATTTTTGCAGCGGTAGTCAAAGGTTATGTAGAGCCTTTGAAAGACTTGATTACCGAACAAGAAAAACAAAGCTTTTGGTTAGGCACTAAAGTAATGACCTTTATGATTGGCCTACGTTTTTTAACTGATTACATTGACGGTGATCATTATTTTTCAATCAAGCATGCTAACCATAACTTAGAACGTGCGCAAAATCAGTTTGCTTTATATCGTGATATTCTCGCAAAAAAAACCACGCTTAAAGCTATTTTAAGAGATGTGTGATTTTTTCAGTTAAAGGGCTAGGTTGTAGGTTTTAGGGGGAAGTGAAATATCTTCTCACTAACACTCATTCACTTCTCTTTGTACAAAAATAGTTTTCGTAGGAGCCGGCTTTAGCCGCGAACGAAAGATTTAAAAGATTCATTCACAAATAGGTTAAGAGGCGCGTTTAAAATTGCGCGAGGTAAACTCCTGCCTACGGGTTGGCATTGGTGCTTGGGTTGTCGTAGGCGCGGCTTTACGCCGCGCGGTTTATAAAATTCATGGCTAAAGCCATTTCCTACATCGTCGATTGAGATTGGTTAAATACCAAGAGTTAGGGTTAATTCTAACCCCTTCCTATGCTATCCATCCCCATCTGCTTTACCTCCCAAGCTGTTTTAGGTAAGTTAAAACTAGATTAGTTCTAGGATAATAATAATGAAGCAGTTTAATCGTCGAGATTTTTTAAAAGCCGCGAGTGCTACGGCAGCGGCTAGTGTGATTTCAGGATGTGCCACGGGTACTCAAAGTGGCGTTATTACTCCCCCAGCGCAAGGGCGCTCTGTAATTGGCCTTGTCGCGCCAAAAATGGATGTAGTACGGGTTGGGTTTATAGGCTTAGGGCAGCGTGGTTTTGGCCACGTAAAGCGTATGAGTCATATTGCTGGTACAGAAATTAAAGCAATATGTGATACCCATGACGAAGTATTACAGCGTTCAGCTAACTACCTCACTGACAAAGGGTTGACTAAGCCTGCACTTTATACTGGTGCTGATAATGCCTATCAAGCAATGCTTAATCGCGATGATATTGATATTGTGATTATTTCTACGCCATGGTCGTGGCATGCACCGATGGCAATCGATACCATGAATAGTGGCAAGCATGCTTTTGTTGAAGTGCCATTAGCATTGACGGTTGAAGAAATGTGGCAACTAGTTGATACCGCTGAGCGCACGCAAAAGAACTGTATGATGATGGAAAATGTCAACTATGGTCGTGATGAGTTAATGGTATTGAATATGGTTCGCCAAGGCGTGTTTGGTGAGCTGCTACATGGTGAGGCGGCGTATATTCATGAATTACGTTGGCAAATGAAAGAAGTGGAGCATAAAACTGGTTCTTGGCGTACCGCTTGGCATGCAAAACGAAACGGTAATTTGTATCCAACGCACGGTTTAGGCCCTGTGTCACAATATATGAATATTAATCGCGGCGATCGGTTTGATTTTTTAACCTCGATGAGTTCGCCGGCACTGGGCCGTAGCGCCTATGCAAAGAAAGAATTTCCAGCCGATCATCAACGTAATCAGCTTAATTATATTGCTGGCGATATGAATACCACGCTTATCAAAACAGTAAAAGGGCGCAGTATTATGGTTCAACATGATACCACCACGCCACGTCCATACTCGCGCCATAATTTAATTCAAGGCACTAACGGTGTGTTTGCTGGTTTTCCAAATCGTATTGCGCTGGAAGATGGTGGTTCGAAGAGCTTCCATGAGTGGGATTATGAAATGGCTGATTGGTATAAAAAATACGACCACCCACTGTGGACCAAAATGGGCGAAGAGGCAGAGCGTAACGGCGGCCATGGCGGCATGGACTTCTTAATGTTTTGGCGGATGATTTATTGTTTACGCAATGGCGAGGCGCTTGATCAAGATGTTTACGACGGCGCGGCTTGGTCTGTTATATCACCGCTGTCAGCACAGTCAGTTAGTAATCGTAGTGCGTCAATTGATATTCCAGATTTTACCCGCGGGGCATGGCAAAGTGCCAAACCGCTAGCAATTGTAGGTTAAATGCTAAGAGCTGCGCGAGGCAAACTCGCGCATATTGTGTTTTGCGTCAGCAAGCTTAACGCCTACGGGTGTTAAAGTTTATCTCGGTGTTAAATTTTACTTTGGTGTCTAATTAATTACTTGTAGGCGAGTGGCTTGCCACCGCGTTTTAAATGTGGCGTGGTGTTTGTGCGTCAGCAAGCTTAACGCCTACGGTGTTAAAGTTTATCTCGGTGTTAAATTTTACTCTGGTGTGTAATTAATTATTTGTAGGCGAGTGGCTTGCCACCGCGTTTTAAATGTGGAGTGGTGTTGGTGCGTCAGCAAGCTTAACGCCTACGGTGCTAAAGTTTATCTCGGTGTTAAATTTACTTTGATGTTTAATTAATTATCTGTAGGCGAGTGGCTTGCCACCGCGTTTTAAATGTGCTCTGGTGTTTGTGCGTCAGCAAGCTTAACGCCTACGGGTGTTAAAGTTTATCTCGGTGTTAAATTTACTTTGATGTTTAATTACTTGTAGGCGAGTGGCTTGCCACCGCGTTTTAAATGTGGTGCGGTGTTGGTGCGTCAGCAAGCTTAACGGCTACGGGTGTTAAAGTTTATCTCGGTGTTAAATTTACTTTGATGTTTATTACTTACTTGTAGGCGAGTGGCTTGCCACCGCATTTTAAATGTGGAACGGTGTTTGTGCGTCAGCAAGCTTAACGCCTACGGTGTTAAATTTTACTTTGATGTTTAATCACTTGTAGGCGAGTGGCTTGCCACCGCGTTTCAAAATGTGGCGTGGTGTTGGTGCGTCAGCAAGCTTAATACTTACAGGGTTTTAATTTGCTGCGAGGGAGGCGTTACTGCTTACTAAACGGTAACTGCCTATAAATAGCGGGTGTTTTTACCCAGACTGAATATAGGCAATTCATTACTACATTACATGTAGCTTATCGCATGATACTTTCTTTAAGATATTGAAATAGCTCTTTATAGCCTTTAGCTGGCTTTTCAATTTTTACTTCTTTTGCCGCATTACGCACCAATTGACGTAACTTTTGACGATCAATAGTCGGGTATTGCTCAATGGTTTGATTAACTAAATCATCACCTTGGGCAATTAAATCATCGCGTAATTGCTCAATCTTTTTAATCATCACTTCGGCTTGATTATTTTTATTCAACATAATGTCGATAATAGCGTTGATCTCTTCGATATTCTCAACGGTACGCAAAGTTTTTGCGATGTAATTTAAGTGACGACGATATGCATCACTTTTGTTACTGATTTTGTCTGCAACAACCATTGCCGCTTTTAAATCGTCATTTAAGGGTAAGCGCTCGCGCTGTTTTTTCCCCATTTTGGCAATTTCAGCACCTAACTGATGAAACTCTTGCGCTTCGCGCTTTAGCTCACTTTTTGATATATAGATAATTTCTTCTTCAATTTCAGCAGGCTTGCCTTTTTTCTTCGCCATGGGGTACTCATATGATAACGTTAACTGCAGTCATTATACCCAAACCACCTCAAGATGCGAGCGTCGTTGGAGTTAAAAGCGATTTAGGCAAGGCATTGATTGCAAGTAATTGTGGTTCTATTGTTAAAATCAATAACGCAGTATAAATCGCTTTTAAACCAACCCGTTGGGCGTTTCACAGGCACTTACTCTCATCGTTGTTACTTCTTAAAAGGGACTGCCATTCTTGCAAAGTAACGCCTTGATATTAAGCCCCTGTGAAACGCTGAATTCTGTATCTTGAGGTGGCTTGGGTATATACGTGATTCTTTTAATGATTAATATTAGCTGATGCAATGCAGTGAGTGTGTTAGCATTTAAGTATTATGATTGCGCATGCAAAACGCTCCAAGCTCAGGACTAAAAATATGAAAAGCCAACAGCAAGATCCTATTTATACTCAAATTTCTCAAATAAAAGATGCCGTTGCAGAGGTTTTAGAACACGCGAAAAAACTCGGTGCTACTGGCGCTGAAGCGGCGATGTCGAGCACCTCAGGTTTATCAGTTAGTACCCGCATGGGTGAAGTCGAGACCATTGAATTTAACCAAGATGGTGGGCTGGGGATCAGTGTGTACGTTGGTAATCACAAAGGCTCTGCGTCAACAGCTGATTTAAACCCCAAAACACTGCGTACAGTGGTAGAGAAAGCCATTGATATCGCCAAGTTTACTTCAGATGATCCACATAATGGCGTAGCCGATAAAGACCTACTTGAATTTGCTCCGCTTGATTTGGATTTATACCACCCGTGGGATGTCAGCCCTGAGCAGGGCATTGAATTGTGTCATGCTGCAGAGCAAGCGGCGCTAAATGCCGATGCACGTATTGTTAATTCAGATGGCGCCAGTTTTTCATCGCATCAAGGTTTACGTGTGTATGGTAATAGCCATGGTCTTATCACAGGTTACCCGCGTACTCGCCACAGCATTAGTACTATGGTGATTGGTAAAGATGGTGAGCAAATGCAGCGGGATTCAGCTTATACCGTAGCGCGAGACCAAGCTGGTTTGAAAGATGCTGCGGCAGTAGGTTTAGAGGCTGCGAGTGAAACTCTTGCTAAGCTCAATAGCAAAAAACTAGGTACCATGAAAGTCCCTGTTGTTTTTCGTGCAGATATTGCTAATTCATTGTTTGGTCACTTGGTGTCTGCAATAGGTGGTGGTGCGCTGTATCGTAAATCGAGCTTTTTGTTGGATAGCCTTGGCACGCAAGTATTTAATAAGTGCGTTAATATTTCAGAGCGTCCGCATATTTTAAAAGGTTTAGCGTCTTCACCATTCGATAGTGAAGGGGTAAAAACCATCGACCGTGAAATCATTCAAGGCGGTGAGCTGCAAACTTACTTATTAGCGAGCTACGCAGCCCGAAAAATGAATATGACACCTACCGGTCATGCTGGTGGTATTCATAACTGGTTAGTTGAACAAACTCATGCTGACTTAGCTGCGTTGTTAAAAACGATGGGCACCGGTTTATTGGTCACTGAGTTAATGGGCCAAGGCGTTAATACCGTAACAGGTGATTACTCGCGTGGTGCTGCCGGTTTTTGGGTTGAGAATGGCGAAATACAATACCCTGTAAGCGAAATTACCATCGCTGGTAAACTGCAAGATATGTTTAAAGGCATTAGTGGCATAGGCGGTGACATAGAGCGCCGTGGTGGAATTCAAACCGGTTCGGTATTGATTGAACAAATGCAGATTGCGGGAAGCTAGGTTTAAGCTTTAAGTCTTAAGTCATAAGTCTTAAGCTATAAGTTTTAATTTGCGCAGGCGCGGCTTTATGCCGCGCTGTTTTATTTAGACGTTAGATGGAGCTAGTCTCTGCCTTTAGCCTTTAACCTAGTACCTTTCACTTATTAAATCTTTTATAAAAAACACTTTACCTTAACTTTGCTTGAGGTTTTATTGTGGCTTTAATTACTTAAATAAAGGAATTTAATTATGTATTTAGAGCACGTAAATTTGGTAGTCGATGATGTTGAAGCTATGCTGCACTTTTATAAGGCGGCTTTTCCGTACTGGTCCATCAGAAGCCAAGGCGAAGGGGAGTGGCACGGTAAACCACGAAAATGGTTGCACTTTGGCGATGATTTTCAGTATTTAGCATTGAGTGATCATGGTGAACAACACAACCGTGACTTAACCGGACATCAAGTTGGCTTAGCGCACTTTGCTTATGTTACGAATAATATTGCTGCAGTAATTTCGCGTTTAGAAAGCGCTGGTTACAGTATTGATAAGCCAGGTGCGGTAAATCCATTTCGTAAAAATGTGTATTTTATTGACCCTGCAGGGTTTGAAATAGAGTTTGTTGAATATTTAAGTGACATTCCTAGTGAGCGTAATAATGATTTATAACATTAGTTTCGCGTCAGCAAGCTTAACGCCTACGGTGTTAACGTTAATCTCAGTGTTTAATTACTCACTGTAGGCGAGTGGCTTGCCACCGCGATATTCAATATTGTTTCGGTGTTTTTGCGTCAGCAAGCTTAACGCCTACGGGTGTTAACGGTAATCTCAGTGTTTAATTACTCACTTGTAGGCGAGTGGCTTGCCACCGCGATATTCAATATTGTTTCGGTGTTTTTGCGTCAGCAAGCTTAACG
>NZ_JACJDM010000049.1:19593-22389 GCF_014163545.1 Pseudoalteromonas sp. SR45-6 | reverse complement strand
TGCGTCAGCAAGCTTAACGCCTACGGGTGTTAACGTTAATCTCAGGTGTTTAATTACTCACTGTAGGCGAGTGGCTTGCCACCGCGATACTCAATATTGTTTCGGTGTTTTTGCGTCAGCAAGCTTAACGCCTACGGGTGTTAACGTTAATCTCAGGTGTTTAATTACTCACTGTAGGCGAGTGGCTTGCCACCGCGATACTCAATATTGTTTCGGTGTTTTTGCGTCAGCAAGCTCAACGCCTACGGTGTTAACGTTAATCTCAGTGTTTAATTACTCACTGTAGGCGAGTGGCTTGCCACCGCGATATTCAATATTGCTTCGGTGTTTTTGCGCCAGCAAGCTTAACGCCTACGGGTGTTAACGGTAATCTCAGTGTTTAATTACTCACTGTAGGCGAGTGGCTTGCCACCGCGATATTCAATATTGTTTCGGTGTTTTTGCGCCAGCAAGCTTAACGCCTACGGGTGTTAACGTTAATCTCAGTGTTTAATTACTCACTTATAGGCGAGTGGCTTGCCACCGCGATATTCAATATTGTTTCGGTGTTTTTGCGTCAGCAAGCTTAACGCCTACGGTGTTAAGCTTTAACTGTGTTTTATCCATTAATGTTTATTGATATCTTGCCAACTGGTTTTAAGGCTGTTGGCGAATGAGATAAACTTTTCTTTAATGGTGCGCTTAATTTTAATTTCCACAGAGCCCAGAATAACTTTTCCTTCGATAGTAATGGTTGGCCCTTGGTGTTTATTCAGTGACACTGATTTGTTTTCAACACTACCAATAATACTGAACAGTTTTGATACAACATTGACGTGTTCTGGCACATAAATTTCATCATTGCCTAGTAAGCAATTGACATGGATGGTGATATTTTGATGCTGAAATATGGCGTCAGTGAAATCAAGTTCAATAGAACCAAGTAAGTTCGTCAGGTGGATTTCTTTTGGTACTACCCATTGCCCACTGCGCTCGTTTGATCCTAAGATACTTCGCAAGTGCAATGTTTCATCGCTGCTTTTATTACTATAGTTTGGGCTAAACTGCGCACGTTTTTCCCACTGGTAATTACTATCGGTTGTTAATTCTAGGTCACTTACCAAATCAATTAAGCTTTGGTTATCTTTCGCAGCCATTGCCTGATCTAATCGACGCTCAAAAGCATCAGCTGAAATAACAGCATGACTGTAGTTATATATTAATTGATCAATAACTTGTTCACGCACTTGCTCAATTGGGCGATCTTCTAATTTCACAGTCATGATGTATTCCTTATAAGTGATGCTGTTGGTGTATTTTATGATTGCTCAGTACTGCAATAGTTAAAGCAAAGCTTAGGCCATTTATTAATTAGCTTAATAATCAATAATTTAAATTTATTTTTGTTAGGTGCGTTTGTTATATTAACGACAGATTAACGAATAATGCTATTAAATGGTTAATTTTGCAACGACCAGAATAAATTACCGAGCAGTCTGTAAATAATTACCAAGACTAAAGCTAGCGCTATATCAAATAAAGCTTAAGTTATTGATTTTAAGTGCTTTAAAAGTTGGCTTGATGTTCGCATTAATCATATTGTCTTTAATCAAAAGGAGAAAGATTATGAAAACATTTAACAAATCTATTATTGCAGCGTTAGTTCTTGGTACAACCGCTATGGGTGCGCAAGCAAACAGCTGGGAAAATGAAAGTAAAGATGCTTGGATTGATGGTAAGGCAGAAACGGTTCTGTTAATGAACACTAACTTAAACAACTTTGACATTAACACTGATGTAAAAAATGGCAAGGTTGTACTAACTGGTAAAGTTGAAAGTGAGCTTGATAAAGAGCTAGCGGAAGAGCTTATCTTAAGTCTAGATGGTGTAACTGATGTTGATAACGAGCTAACGGTCGTTAAAAACACGGATACAAAAAGCAAGAAGATGAAATCAGATAGCACAGAAAGTGATTTAACGGATGCTAAAATTACTACCGTTATTACAACACGCTATTTGTTTAACTCTGAAGTAGGCGGTACGGATATTGACGTAGATACCGATAAAGGTGTGGTAACGCTAAATGGTACTGTTGGTTCGGATGCTGAAAAACAGCTAGCGGTGAAAATTGCTAAGAATGCCGAAGATGTTCGCGATGTAGTTGATAACTTAACTATTGTAGCTGAATAATCTATAAGCCACGAATGCCCAGTTATGCTGGGCTTTCTTATATAAATTTCAGGGAGTGAGAGTCATGGATTTAATACGAATTATATTTTCAGTACTTATTCCACCACTTGGTGTATTTTTACAAGTTGGTTTAGGTGCTCAGTTTTGGATTAATATTTTGTTAACATTACTAGGGTATATTCCTGGTCTGATACATGCAATTTATATAATCGGACGTCGTTAGAGTCACAGTGTGAAATATAACAAGGATGAACAGCCAATAGATGGCAAGGAGTAACATTATGGATAACGTATTAAGGAAAAACCAACAAGGGATCGTAAAAAGCGCAAAGCCACTTTGGACGGCACAGCAATGGAAGGAACTAATGAATAGCGCATCAAGGAGCGAAGTAAAAGCAGCAAGGAATGGGCTTTAAATAAGTAGATATTAGAAGGATTTTGCTAGGATGTTATATACCAAAATTATAAGTGTATGTTGTTATTTTCATTAAGAACATCCACTTATAACCTTCCCCAAGAATGTTTAACCTCTCATTTTATTATAGTCATAGGTGTTTTTGCGTCAGCAAGCTTAACGCCTACGGGTGTTAAAGTTTATCTCGGTGTTAAATCACTTGTAGGCGAGTG
>NZ_JACJDM010000049.1:0-19493 GCF_014163545.1 Pseudoalteromonas sp. SR45-6 | reverse complement strand
ACTTGCCACTGCGTTTTAAATGTGGCTCGGAGTTTGTGCGTCAGCAAGCTTAACGCCTACGGTGTTAAGGTTTACTTTGATGTCTAATTAATCACTTGTAGGCGAGTGGCTTGCCACCGCGTTTTAAATGTGGCTCGGAGTTTGTGCGTCAGCAAGCTTAACGCCTACGGGTGTTAAAGTTTATCTCGGTGTTAAATCACTTGTAGGCGAGTGACTTGCCACTGCGTTTTAAATGTGGCTCGGAGTTTGTGCGTCAGCAAGCTTAACGCCTACGGTGTTAAGGTTTACTTTGATGTCTAATTAATCACTTGTAGGCGAGTGGCTTGCCACCGCGTTTTGAAATGTGCTCTGGTGTTTGTGCGTCAGCAAGCTTAACGCCTACGGGTGTTAAGGTTTATCTCGGTGTTAAATCACTTGTAGGCGAGTGGCTTGCCACCGCGTTTTAAATGTGGCTCGGAGTTTGTGCGTCAGCAAGCTTAACGCCTACGGGTGTTAAAGTTTTGGGTTTATCGTAGGCGGTGCTTTATGCCGCGCGGTTGATAACATTCATGGCTAAAGCCATTGCCTAAGTTGGCGGATGAGGTTGATGTAACGCTAAGAGATGCGCGAGATAAACTCGCGCCTACGATGGGTTTAACCTTTAACTAATTTTTAACTACACCAACAACCATGTGGCGGTGCCTAGGAAGGCGAAGATCCCTACAATATCGGTTACGGTTGTCAGTACTACGCTGCCAGCTAATGCAGGGTCAATTTTCATTTTTTTCAATAGTAGCGGAATACTGGCACCGGCGATACCTGCGGCTACTAAGTTCATAAACATGGCAAAGGCGAGTACGCCGCCAAGCTTAAAGTCCCATTGCCAAATAGCGACAACACCGGCAATTAAAATGGACCAAACAATCCCGTTTATTGCGCCGATTGCAAGCTCTTTGATCAGTAAAAAGCGTTGGTTTGTTTGGTTGATATGACCCACTGCAATACCACGTATTACGAGTGTTAATGTTTGGCTGCCCGCAACACCACCCATGGATGGCACTATACCGTTGAGTACCGCTAGAATAGGTAAAATTGCTAAAGTGTTTTCAAAGAAGCTTGCCACAATCGCAGCAAGTAGCGCGGTTAATAAGTTAACGCCAAGCCAAATTGAGCGCTTTTTGGAGCTTTTTAACACTGGGGCAAAGGTATCTTCTTCATCATCAAGACCGGCTAGGCTTAATAAGCTATGTTCGGCGTCTTCACGGATAACGTCAACGATATCATCGATGGTGATACGGCCAAGTAGATGGTCATTATCATCAACCACTGGTGCTGATATCCAGTTATGACGTTCAAACAGTTGTGCTACATCGGTTTCATCCATCGAAATGAGAATAGATTCACAATCTTCATCCATTAAGTCACGAATAATTTTATCTGGCGAGTTAGTCAATAAGGTCGTTAACGACATGGCACCAATAAAGCAGTTATGTTTATCAACAACATAAAGATCATCGGTACCTTCTGGTAGCTCACCACGTAAACGTAAGTAGCGCAGTACTACGTCGATAGTGACATCTGGACGGATGGTCACTGTATCGGTGTTCATCAGCGCGCCAGCAGAGCGCTCTTGATAAGAGAGTGCTTGAGTTGCACGTTCTCGATCTTGGCTGTCCATGGCACTAACAACGTCTTTGTAGACGGTATCAGGTAGGCTACGTAGTACTTCCCCTAGATCATCGTGGCTCATGTCCTCAGTTGCCGCAGCGATGTGCTTCGGCTCCATTTGGGCAATGATCCCTAAACGAACATCTTCTGAGAGTTCTTCAAGTACGTCACCTTGTACATCTGGATCAACCAGTTGCCATAACAAGGTACGAATCTTATGCGGGGATGACTCGAGTAATAATGCGGTGTCACACGGAGCTGTTTTTGCCAACATACGCCTTACTTGAACAAATTGACCACTGTTAAGTGACTTGGTCACTTGTTTTAGTTGTTGTAGTGGGTAATCTTGTTCAAAAGCTTCTGGCATTGGCGTCCTTAAAAAATTAATACACTTGATAGGTAGGGTAACAGTAGTTGGTAATTAACGCGCTTGGTCTGTTTAATTAACGACTTTATTTAGTTTAACGCAATTTAGTGGTACTGACTACGAGCTATTCTTGTTCGTTAAAGCGTTGTGCAATCAACTCGCCAATTGCTGCAAGAGCAGGTTCAGCGTCCGGGCCTTCACATACAACTTTAACTTCTTTGCCTTGGCTACTTTCTAATAGCATTAAGCCGAGTACGCTATCGCCTGCGGCTTGTTTGTCATCTTGATGAAGTGTGATGCTGGCATCAAACTGCACAGCTAATTGCGCTAATACGCTGGCTGCGCGAGCATGTAAACCGAGTTTGTTTTTTATTAAAAATGTATCTTCTAAACGCATCAACATTCCTTACTGTAAACGTGAGTTGTTATTCTTGTTCACGATGGCGAATTTTCACATTGCTGTGGCTCATCGAGAAGCTTTCACCTATAGTTTGCGCTAGATAAACTGAGCGATGTTGACCACCGGTGCAACCAATAGCAATTGTTAAGTAACTGCGGTTATTACGCTCCAAATGCGGTAACCAAGTTTGTACAAAGGTTTGGATCTGCCAAGTGAATTTTTGTACGATACTGTGGCTGGCTAAATAATCTTTTACTGGCTGATCAAGGCCTGTAAGTGGCTTAAGCTCAGGCTCCCAATGTGGGTTTGGTAAAAAGCGTGCATCAAAAACATAATCAGCTTCTTTTGGAATACCATATTTAAAACCAAATGATTCAAAGGTAATGATTAGTTTTTTATCTTTTTTCCCTAAAATCTTTTCACGGATTGACTCTGCAAGCTGGTGGACACTCAGATCAGTGGTATCAAGTATAAAGTCAGCGCGAGTAGTTAATACATCAAGTAATACTTTTTCTTGCTTGATGGCTAAATCCAGTGGCAAAGAGTCCAAAGATAATGGATGTAAGCGCCGAGTTTCAGAAAAACGTTTGATCAGGGTTTGATCATCACTGTCTAAATAAAATAGCGTCGGATTTGCAAAACCAGGCAAGTATTCAAGAATATCGTTAAATTCTTCCTGCTCTTTCGGTAAATTACGGACATCAATACTGACGGCAATTTTGTCATAATTATCAGAGACACTGCGCACTAATGAAGGTAATAAGTTTACCGGAATATTATCTACACAATAATAGCCAAGATCTTCTACTACACGCAGAGCAACAGATTTACCTGAGCCAGAACGCCCACTGATGATGATTAACTCCATGTAAATTCTCCTTCATTTGGCTACGATTGCGCAGCAATTACGTGATACAAATCTTGGTCTGTTTTTGCGCTACGTAGTTGTTTACAAAAATCTTTGTCGTTGAGTTTATCAGCAATTGTGGCTAACGTCTTCAAATGAAGTTGGCTATCACCATCTGGCACGATGAGAGCTACAAATATATCAACTGGGCGATTATCTATCGCATCAAAATCAATCGGTGATTCACTCACTATAATTATTGCTAGCGGGTTTTCAACACCACTCATACGGCCATGAGGAATAGCAATACCACGACCAATACCCGTACTACCTAGTTTTTCTCTCGACAGTAGTGCGTTGAGGATTTCTTGTTGTGATAGCTGAGGAAGTTGTTCATGAGCCAATTGGCTGATAAATTCAATGATCCGTTTTTTGCTATTAAAAAGGACCGCAGCTTTACTGCAGTCCTGGCAAATAAGTGAGCTTAATTTCATAGTGTTAGTGTCGAGCGTGCTTCTCTTTGTGTTTAATTACCTGACGGTCAAGTTTGTCGATTAGTCCGTCAATGGCTGCATACATGTCTTGGTGCTCAGTTGAGGCAAATAATTCAGCGCCACTGACATGTAATGTGGCTTCTGCTTTTTGGCTTAGCTTTTCTACATCAAGAATGACATGGACATTATTGATATGATCAAAATGCCTTTCAAGCTTGGCAAACTTATTGTTTACATAGTCTCTTAATGAATCAGTAATTTCTACATGACGACCAGTTAAATTTAGTTGCATAAGCATTTTCCTCTTGTGATTTTACGCCTTAAATCAAACTTTTACGTTGATTTGACGGTGGAATAGCCAGTGACTCGCGGTATTTTGCAATAGTCCGTCTAGCTACTTTGATACCTTGCTCTGCCAATATATCTGCAATTTTACTATCACTCAATGGTTTCGCTGAGTTTTCTGCACTGATCAATTTTCTGATCAATGCTCGAATGGCTGTCGATGAGCATTCGCCGCCGTTCTCAGTACTTACATGGCTCGAGAAAAAATATTTTAACTCAAATATACCACGAGGGGTATGCATGTATTTTTGGGTGGTTACACGAGAAATTGTTGATTCGTGCATCTCAACCATTTCGGCAACGTCGTTTAGTACCATAGGGCGCATGGCCTCAGGGCCATGCTCAAAGAATCCTTGCTGCTGTTTAACAATGCAGTTGGTTACTTTGAGTAACGTCTCGTTACGACTTTCTAGGCTTTTAATAAACCATTTAGCTTCTTGCAAATGCGAGCGTATAAATTGGCTGTCAGTGCTTGATTTTACAGAGCGTGACATCGCCGCATATTGGCTGTTCACTCTAATTTTTGGCATGCTGTCTGGATTGAGTTCAACCACCCAGCGACCTTTAATTTTTTTCACCGAAACGTCAGGAATAACATACTCTGATTCTTCGCGTACTATGGTATCCGCAGGCTTTGGGTTAAGGCTGTGGATCAGTGTCATTACTTCTTTTAGTTCATCTTCTTTAAGCTTAGTCTTTTTCATCAAAGTGCGATAGTCACGACTAGCTAATAAATCGATATGATCAGTTAAAATCATTTTTGTCTCGCTAATCCAAGGAGTTGCAGGATCAAATTGATTTAATTGAATACATAAACATTCTTGTAGGCTGCGCGCAGCAATACCAACAGGGTCAAACAACTGAATGCGTTTTAACACTGCTTGCACTTCGTCGAGTTCGATTTCTTCTTCGTTATTACCTTGATTTAAGCTCTCTGCAATGTCTTCGCAGCTCAAGGTTAAAATACCTGAATCGTCAACGGCTTCAACAATCGCAATGGCAATGGCTTCATCGGTTGGACTAAAAGGTGTGAGTTGTAATTGCCACATTAGATATTCGTGCAAGGTTTCAGTTGAGGCACCTTGATAAATTGACTCATCTTCAGGCATTGGCCCAGATGACGTATTTGGCGCAGCACTCATGTATTCGTCCCAGGTGACGTCCATAGCCATTTCGTCACTTAAGGTCTCTTTACTTAATGCTTCGCTACTTTCTTGTTCATATTCGCTTGGCTTGTCGTCTGCTGATGCGCTAACGGTTAAGTCATCGTTATCTTGTTTTTGTTCGTTTTTACCAGCCGTGTCGTCTGAATATTCATGTTCTTCTAGCTCTAACAATGGATTGCTGTCGAGCGCTTCTTGAATTTCTTGCTGGAGATCCAATGTACTGAGTTGCAATAAGCGAATTGCTTGTTGCAGCTGTGGTGTCATTGTAAGTTGCTGGCCCATGCGCAGCTGGAGTGATTGCCTCATGTATCTCTAACAATCCTTTTATTGTTATCATCGTTAAGTCTAGCAGATACTTAGCCGAGCGTGGCTTTATAGCCTAAATTGCTCGCCCAGGTAAACATCGCGGACTGTTTGGTCGGCGAGTACATGCTCAGGGGTACCTGATGCAATTAACTCCCCATGAGAAACTATGTAGGCTTTTTCACAAACATCAAGGGTTTCTCGTACATTGTGGTCGGTAATAAGCACGCCAATACCACGGTTTTTAAGGTGTTCAATAATCTTCTTTATATCTAACACTGAAATAGGATCAACGCCAGCAAAAGGCTCATCAAGTAAGATAAATTTTGGGTTTGCGGCTAAAGCGCGTGCAATTTCAACTCGACGACGTTCACCGCCAGATAATGCCATACCTTGGCTGTCGCGGATATGTTGAATGCTAAACTCATCAAGTAAGCTGTCGAGCGCTTCTTCTCTGGCTTGTTTATTCAGCTCTTTACGAGTTTCTAAAATAGCCATCAGGTTTTGATAAACAGTTAATTTACGGAAGATGGATGATTCTTGTGGCAGGTAGCCAATCCCTAACCGTGCGCGACTGTGCATTGGCAGTAAGGTGATGTCATTATCATCAATACTGATTTTACCTTTGTCGCTTGGAACTAAACCCACAATCATATAAAAGGTGGTGGTTTTACCAGCGCCATTAGGACCCAATAAGCCAACAATGCTGCCTGCGCTAACTTCTAAACCCACGCTTTTTACAACTTGGCGACCTTTATAGCTTTTTGCTAGAAATTCAGCTTTTAATGTACTCATGGCTGCCCTTTAGATTCGTCTTTTTTACTGTCTACTGGTACCAAAATGGTGTGCACACGATCGCTTGAGCTTGCGCCTTTTTCAGCACTGATCAGTTGCTGGTCCATATCATAGGTAATGCTTCTGGCATTGATTTTTTGACCTGCCTGAGTGACTTGTGCATTGCCAACCAAGGTTAAATAGCGCTTAGCGACATCGTAACGGACTTCATCAGCACTGGCACTCATTACTGTGCCATCAGTTTGTTTTTCTTCAAAGTAAGCCGGACTGCCAGTTGCGACAAGTAGTTGTTTGTTATCGCCTAAATCTTCGCGCTTATGGACTTCAAGTCGATCCGCTTTGATACGGCGGTTACCATGAATGATTTCAACATTTTTTTCAAAAATACCGATATTATCTTTCAGTTGGGCAAGCTGCGTGTCAGCACTGATAGAGACTTGATCTGCAGGTGGTGTCGTATTTTCAGCAAAGCTTGCAAAAGCAATGAATAAGCTTGGTATAACAAGCAAGTGAGCAAATTTATTGGTCATAATATATGGTTCGCGTATGGTTAATTAGTTCTACCACTTCGGCTTTTAAGTCGGCATGGAGACCGCGCCCAGTGATTTTTAAATTTGGTCCGATTAATTCAACTGGTTGTTCTGAACTCATGGTTTGTAGTTCAATATCAACCTGAATATTATCTGCGTTTATATGTTCAATCATGGCATTATTGGTCAGGTTTTTAGCAACCACATTACCTTCTAAAATTAATTGATGATTTTCATATAAGGTGGCTTCATCGGCATTAATTTGCCACGTCTGCTGTTGATTATAGAGTGTAAAAATAGGTTGTTCAAAGTAAGTGAACCCTAACTGTTGATAGAGTTCCATTTTTGCAGCTGTTACTTTGTGGCTAATTTTACCTTGTTCATCAAATGCGGTTTGTTTTAATGCCACCGCAGTATAATCAGGTTTTGCTATTATATCTTCTTGGTGTTGTTTTATGGCGGTACTTTGATAAAAATACGGATACCACAGCCATACCATGCAGCCGACAAATAATACGCATAATATTAAACGCGCACTATTCATGAGCTCGTGCCTTCGCTGGTTAATGATTTACCATTTTCGAGCATTAATAAATCAGTGAGTTCACGCACCGCCCCAAAGCCACCAGGTAGCATGGTTGTATAATGTGAAATGCGTTTGATTAGTGGATGCGCATCATTTACTGCCACCGCAAAACCAACCAATTCCATTACCGGCAAGTCAGGTCCGTCATCGCCTATGTAAGCGATTTGTTCATCGCTTAACTGCAATTTATCCTTGAGCTGTTGATAAGCTTGCAACTTGTTTTCTTGGCCTTGGTAAATATGCGGTACTGTCAGGCTAGTCATCCGTTGCTGAACTATCTGTGAATGACGACCGGTGATCACGGCAACTTCAAAACCGCTATTGATCAGTGCTTTGATACCAAAGCCATCTTTAGTATTAAACGCTTTGAGTTCTTCACCTTGGTTACCAAGATAAATACGACCATCTGAAAACACCCCATCGATATCACAGATCAGGAGTTTGATTTTTTGTGCTCGCTCGCGAGCATCATCTGAAAGTGGCTGATATAAGTCAGCAAACTGCATTATAAAACTCCTGCTTTGAGCAAATCTTGCATATTAAGAGCACCAATAGGGTGGTGTTTATCATCAACTACAATTAAGCCATTGATACGCTTATTCTCCATGATATTGAGTGCCTCGGCGGCAAGCATATCAGCAGTTGCAGTAGTGCAAGAGCGGGTCATGACAGTGCTTATCAAAGTACTGTGAATATCTATTCGTTGCTCTAAAATTCGCCGTAAATCACCATCAGTAAAAAGCCCTGCAAGTTGCCCTGTGTCATCAACAATAGCTGTCATACCTAAGCCTTTTGCCGACATTTCGATTAATGCATCTTTGATACATTGCTTATCATTGATCATAGGCGTTGCTGGGCCACTGTGCATAATATCTTTTAAACACAATAGTAAACGTTTACCTAAGCTACCACCAGGATGCGATAGCGCAAAGTCATCGGCGGTAAAGCCACGGGTTTCTAGCAGAGCAACGGCTATTGCATCACCCATCGCAAGTGTTGCAGTCGTGCTCGCAGTCGGAGCGAGTCCTAATGGGCAGGCCTCTTGACTTACTTTGATGCATACATGTGCATCAGCCCAATTTGCCATTGATGATTCAGGGTTACCTGTCATGGCGATCATTTTTGCGCCAATACGTTTAATAACCGGAATAATATTCAGTACTTCGCTGGTTTCGCCTGAGTTAGAAATAAGCATAACCACGTCATCACGAGTGATCATCCCTAAATCACCATGACTTGCTTCACCCGGATGGACAAAAAAAGCAGGCGTGCCAGTGCTTGCCAGTGTTGCAGCAATTTTATTACCAATATGCCCAGATTTCCCCATACCGACTACTATGATCCTACCGTGACATTGATACATCAATTGGCAAGCTTGATTAAAGTTTTCGTCTAGATATTGGGTTATATCAAGCAGTGCTTGGCACTCTATTTCTAGCACCCGCTTACCTTGTTCAATAAAATTTAACTGCGTCATTGTGTTATCCATTTTGTGGCTAGCATTAAGCAACTTGGCTGAAAATATAACCTTGATAGATTAAAAACGCGACCAATAACAGGCCACCTTCAACTCTATTAATGCGTCTTGTGCCCCTAAAACTCAAGGACATAGCAATAAGGGCTATGGTGGCACCAATCATTATTAAGGCATCACGGTTTGCAGCTGAAGGATCAATAATTGAAGGGTTGATAATCCCAGCCAGTGGCAACACAGCTAAAATGTTAAAGATATTTGAGCCAACAATATTACCCAGTGCTAAATCATCTTCGTTTTTTAATACCCCAGCAATACAGGCTGCCAGCTCAGGCAAACTGGTGCCAATAGCAATAATGGTTAAGCCAATGACTAAATCACTTAGGCCAAAGTATTTGGCTATATCAACTGCTGAGCCAACTAAAAAGTGTGAGCTGACAGGCAGTAATATCATACCAATAATTAACCAAAATAAAGCCGATTTGGTGGGCACGTTATCTGGTACGTCTTCACAGGCTTCACTTACAAATGGGTCGTCAGCTTGGTTTTTAGCGCGAATAGAAATAATAACTAAGCCCGCAATAAAGACCACAAAGCCAATGATTAATGCAACGCCCTCAGCAAATGAAAAGTAGTTATCAGAAAATACATACCAGGCAGCGATTGACACTAGTAGTACAAGCGGCATTTCGCGTTTTAATGTCATTGATGATACTGAGAGTGGGCGCAATAGCGCGGTAATACCTAAAACAAGTAAAATATTAGTGATATTTGAGCCAACGGCGTTACCCACGGCAGTGTCAGTTTTACCGGCAAGCGCAGCTGATGCTGAGACCATCATTTCAGGGGCTGACGAGCCCATCGCAACAACGGTTAAGCCAACAATAAGAGTAGGAACACCGAAATTTTTTGCCAGTGCCGCAGCACCATAAACAAAGCGATCCGCACTCCAAACTAGAGCTGCAAATCCGAGAATTAAAATGACAAAAGAAGTCACCATTACGTTACGCCAATTATTCAAAATGAGATGACTGCAAATAGTAACAAAAGCCAACCTGAAAGTATAAATAAAAGAATCTGCGAAGCTTGTTAGATTATGGCCTGATTTGGACTGAGAATAATTATTTAAGCGACGGTTAAGCCTACTGCTGTAAGGTTTGCAGCGCTATTACATAGAATATTACAAAATTTTACGATTTGTTTTTTCCATCTTGCTGTAAAAACGCTTAAAATAGGTGAACTAGTGAAAATAGTAATGGAGAGCGACTTGTCGCAACCAATAGTAGAAATCAAGGATGTAAGCTTTTCTAGGGGCAATCGCTGCATATATAAAAATATGAGCTTTAGTGTCCCGAAAGGAAAAATTACGGCAATAATGGGACCAAGCGGAATTGGTAAAACCACCATGTTGCGTTTAATTGGTGGTCAATTAAAACCAGATAGCGGCACTATTTTATTCGAAGGTAATAACATTCCTGCCATGTCGCGCAAAGAGCTTTATGCGGCGCGAACCAAAATGAGTATGTTGTTCCAAAGCGGCGCATTATTTACCGATATGTCTGTATTTGACAATATCGCTTTTCCGCTGCGTGAACACACTCGTCTAAGTGAAGATTTAATTCGCCTTGTGGTGCTAATGAAATTACAAGCTGTTGGCTTGCGTGGCGCACAAGATTTAATGCCTTCTGAGCTGTCAGGTGGTATGGCACGTCGTGCTGCATTAGCGCGCTCAATCGCACTTGATCCTGAATTAATTATGTATGATGAGCCATTTGCAGGCCAAGACCCAATCTCCATGGGGGTGTTAGTTAAGTTGATTAAATCGCTTAATCAAGTGCTTGGATTATCATCATTAATCGTAACTCACGATGTAACAGAAGTGATGAGCATTGCCGATCACGTTATCATTATTGCCGATCAAGGCGTTATTGGTAGCGGTACACCGGATGAAATGCGTAATCATGAATCGGCCCTAGTTCAGCAGTTCTTAAAAGGATTATCTGATGGCCCAGTGCCGTTTCATTTTCCTGCTCAACCTTATCAACAAGAATTACTGGGAGGGCGCCGCTGATGTTTGATTTTTTGCAAATGCTAGGTCATAAAACGTTAGGACGATTTGCTGCACTTGGTCGCTCCACTCAGATGTTGATAGGTGCGTTATGGAGTTTGCCTAATTTTAGAAAAGGCACGCCGCTTTTAATACGACAATTATATATGGTCGGCTCGCAGTCACTATTGATTATCATGGTGTCGGGATTATTCATTGGTATGGTATTGGCGTTGCAAGGCTACACCGTACTAGTTGGTTATGGTGCAGAGGATAGCTTAGGCCCATTAGTCGCATTGAGTTTACTCAGAGAGTTAGGCCCTGTTGTTACTGCATTATTGTTTGCCGGGCGAGCTGGTAGTGCATTAACCGCTGAAATAGGTTTAATGAAAGCGACTGAGCAGTTATCAAGTCTTGAAATGATGGCCATTGACCCTCTTAAACGTATTATCGCGCCACGCTTTTGGGCGGGCTTTATCAGTATGCCATTACTGGCGTTAATATTTTCAGCAGTTGCAATTATTGGTGCTCATTTAGTGGGTGTTGATTGGTTGGGTGTAGATACGGGAAGTTTTTGGTCAATCATGCAGTCACAAGTATCGTTTCAGCAAGATATTTTAAATGGCATGATCAAGAGTTTTGTATTTGCCATCGTGGTTACATGGATTGCGCTTTATAAAGGCTACGATTGTATACCGACCTCTGAAGGGATCAGTAAAGCAACAACAGAGACAGTTGTACACTCATCTTTGGCTGTTTTAGGGTTTGATTTTATTTTGACAGCGGTAATGTTTACTAGCTAATAAAGGTATAGATAATGAATTCACGGAAATTAGAAATTTTAGTTGGTTTTTTTGTTGCGCTAGGCATAGCTGCTTTTGCTATGTTGGCGTTAAAAGTTGCCAATGCAGGGATCAGCGGCAACGGCGAAACCTACTTATTGAAAGCCAAGTTTGAAAACATTGGTTCATTAAAAACACGTGCGCCGATTAAAGTAGGTGGTGTAGTGGTTGGTCGAGTTGAGGGTATTTCAATTCACCCACAAGAATTTGTGCCAGTTGTTGATATGACGATTGATGCGCAATATAAATGTCGTTTTTCAGATACCAGCTCAGTTTCAATTTTGACATCAGGCATCCTAGGTGAGCAATATTTAGGGATTAACCCTGTCATTGCCCCAAAATCAGCTGAACAAGCGTGTTTAGGTGTTGCGGTAACAAGTAATGATAAAAACTTAGGGTTAGACGAGTTATTTGGTGTTGAAAGCAAAGCCTTAAATGATGGCGACTATATCACTGACACGAAATCAGCATTGGTGCTTGAAGAGTTAATCGGGCAATTTTTATTCAATCAAGGCGGCGAGTAAGTAATTATGTTTAAGAAATTTTTAATTTTAGTTGCGCTGACTTTCAGCGCGATCACCGTAGCAAGCGATGCGGTCGATTTAACAGACCCATATAAAATGGTCCGCCAAGTATCTGATAATACTTTTCAACGTATTACTCGTGACCAGCCTTTAATCGAAAAAGATAAAGAGCATCTACGGGTTATCGTCAAAGAAGAGTTGATGCCTTACATTGATTATAAATATGCTGCACTGCGTGTATTAGGAAGTCATGTATCAAAAGTGCGTGCGATTAAAGATCCTGCTGAGCAAAAGCAAGCGGTTGAGGATATCAAACACTTTATTGATGTGTTTCAAGAATACTTAATCGCCACTTATGCTGGCGTGTTTACCCAATACACCAACCAAAAAGTAGAGTTTGGTGCAAGCAAAGAGTTTGCAGGACAAGACCTTGTATTAGTGAAAACCAAAATTGTCGAGCCAGGTAAGCCGGAAATTAAAATTGATTTTAAAGTACGTGAAGATCGCGATGGCGAATGGCGTGCTTATGACATGGTTGCTGAGGGCATTAGTTTATTAGATGCCAAGCAAAGTGAATTTCAAGGCATTTTGCGCCAGCAAGGTATTAACCATGTAAGTGACCTACTTGAACAGAAAAGTAAGTTGCCAGTGCAATTTAGAGGTGACGGCGGTAATGAGTAAAGTAACGGTTACTCAGATTGACGAACAGCACTATCGAGTCAGTGGTGAATTGACTCGAAATTCAATTTCCGCTGAACGACTTCTGAATAAAAACTCACAAACTAGCCATAAAAACTGGTATTTTGACCTTTCTGAGGTGTCTAGGGTTGACACGGCGGGCTTAGCTTGGTTAATTCACTCTTTCGCAGAATTAAAGCAGCAAGGTGTTCACCTTGAATTGCAAAATATTCCTGAACAACTGCAAAAGTTGATGCAGTTGGGACAGGTTACCAACCTATTTGAGTGAGAGTTATGGAAACAAGCCAAGTCGAAACCTTATTGCGCGACGAATTGCAATTAGCTGAAGTACATGTGAAAGCCAAGGGTAGTCATTATGAAGTTATCGCAGTCGGCGATTGTTTTGATGGGTTAAGCCGAGTGAAAAAACAACAGCTGGTATATGGTCCGTTGATGAACACCATTTCTGACGGCACAATCCACGCAGTTTCGATCCGTGCATTTACACCTACTGAGTGGAAGCGCGAACAAAAATTCATTTTACCTCAATAAAAAAGGTTTCCTCATGGATCAATTTGTAATTCAGGGTGGAACCGGACTTGCCGGTGAAGTCACTATCTCTGGCGCTAAAAATGCCGCTTTACCTATTTTGTTTGCAGCATTATTAGCTGACGGTAAAAGTACCTTTAATAATGTTCCTCGCCTGCGTGATATCGGCACTACTGAAGCATTATTAAAAACCCTCGGCGCAGAAATACACTGGCACGGCGAACAGCTCGTTATTGATGGTGGCAAAGTTGATAAAACATTGGCCCCTTACGAGTTAGTTAAACAAATGCGTGCCTCAGTATTAGCATTAGGTCCATTGGTTGCTCGTTTTGGTCAAGCACAAGTATCGCTTCCTGGTGGTTGTGCAATTGGTGCTCGCCCGGTTGATATTCATATTCAAGGTTTGGAGCGCATGGGCGCTGTTATTAGCGTTGAAAATGGTTATATCAATGCCAAGGTAGATGGGCGTTTAAAAGGTGCTGAAATCTACATGGAAATGGTCAGCGTTGGCGCGACCGAAAATTTATTAATGGCCGCAACCTTAGCTGACGGCAAAACCGTATTAGAAAACGCGGCGCGTGAACCAGAGATTATAGATTTAGCTGCTTGCTTAACAGCAATGGGCGCAAAAATTAGCGGTGCAGGCACTAGCCGTATTGAAATTGAAGGTGTTGAAAAGCTGCATGGTTGTGAGCATCGCATCTTGCCAGATCGGATTGAAACTGGCACATTTTTAGTGGCCGCAGCAATGGCGGGTGGCGAAGTGCTATGTAAGCTTACCGATTTTCATAGTTTAGAGCCTGTGATTGAAAAATTGCGTGCAACTAATGCGTTGATTGAAGTACATAAAGATAGTATTTATCTTGATATGCGTGGCCGTGAGCTCAAAGCCGTTAATATTAAAACCATGCCACACCCAGGTTTCCCTACCGATATGCAAGCGCAGTTTACTGCGTTAAATGTAGTAGCTAATGGCAGCGCGACCATTACCGAAACGATTTTTGAAAACCGTTTTATGCATGTGCCAGAACTACAACGTATGGGTGCTAACATTCGTTTGGAGGGGAATACGGCAATTTGTGGTGACACTAAGAGTTTGAGTGGCGCACAAGTAATGGCAACCGATCTACGTGCATCAGCGAGCCTAATTTTAACGGGGATTGTGGCACAAGGTGAAACGGTTGTTGACCGTATTTACCACGTTGATCGAGGCTATCAACGGATTGAAGATAAACTCAGCGCGTTAGGTGCAAACATCAAACGCCGAAGTAGTTAAATACGAGTTGAAAGGTTCAGGTAACAAGGTTCAAGCGAAAACCTTGTTTACCTTTTACCTTTTACCTTTTACCTTGCAACTAAAATTATAGTTTAGTCTCTAACTCTGCAACCTTCACCATCACTTTTAGTACTTTTCCATTTCGATAAAGTTCAAATTCTATTTCATGGCCCGGCTCTGAATTACCAATTCTGGTTAAGGTTTTTTGTGGGTTAGTGACATCTTCACCGCCAATTTTAATCACAATATCTTGTTCTTTAATACCAGCTTGCCATGCTGGACCTAATGGATCTAGGTTGGTTATACGCAATCCAGCAATAGGGGTGAACTTATCGCTCACTTCTTTACCGGTACTATCAACGGCAGTACCTGTGAAGCCCAAGTAACCACGCACAACACGACCATGACGGATCAGTTTATCCATTACCTCTTTTGCTAACGAGTACGGTACGGCGAAGAATATGCCTTGGATATCGAGGTTCTCTCGGGTTTTAAATTGTGCTGAGGTGATCCCAACCAAGTCGCCATTAGAGTTTACCAGTGCGCCACCTGAGTTGCCGACATTAATTGCCGCATCCATTTGTAGCAGACTATTATAAGGACTATCGGTAATTTTTTGTTTACCCGTGGCACTGATGATCCCTTGGGTGATTGTTTGCCCTAGATTCAGCGGATTACCAATCGCCAGCACCACATCACCCACGCGAGGCGTAAAACGCTCACTAATTGGGATAACTGGCAAGTGCTCAACGTTAATTTTCAACAGTGCTAAGTCGGTGATGGTATCAAAGCCGATGAGCTGAACATCAAAATAACGGCGGCCATCAGTAAGCAGCACCATAATTTGATCAGCATTATTGATCACATGATAGTTGGTTAGAATATAGCCATCACTTGACATGATCACACCGGAGCCAAGTTCTTGCACGGTGTTTTGCCGTTTATAACGAGGTTCCTTTGAAATGCTCTCAGAAATGATTGTCACAACAGATGGCGCTGCGCGCTGTACTGCATCGGCAAAGCTCAAATGGTCAATACTCATAGCACTTGGTAAGGGGACATTGGGTAACAGCGTTGCACGCATATTTGGGCTAAAAAATACTACCAAAAATGCGATACCGAGTCCGGCAAATAGCGGGGGAAGGACAAACTTAAAAAATTTCAGCACAATGTTCTTATTCTTAATGAGCGATCTTCTAATGATGGCACAAAAAAAATAGCAGCGGCAAGTACCACTGCTATTATTTATGCGATTTACCTAATATTTATTTTATTGAATTAAAACAAATACCGATTCACGACCGCGTTGTACTCCAAGCACGATGTTACCTTTAGTGTTTTCGATGATCTTATTCATGTCACTAATTGTTTCAACACGCTGACGGTTTACTTGCATTACCACGTCGCCTTCTTCAAGGCCGACTCTAGCTGCTGGTGAACGCGGATCAACAGTTGTCACCTCAACCCCTTTATTTCCATTCTTTTGGGTGTTTTCAAGTGTTGCACCCTGGAAGGCTGGGTGTAGTTCATCACCGGCTGCGGTTAGTGCTGATGCGCCATCAAGGGTCACTTTAACGGTTTGTACTTTGCCATCACGATAAATACCTAATTTTACCTTTCTGCCTTCACCGAGGGTGGCAATTTTACTGCGCAGTTCATGGAAGCCGCTGATCTCACTACCATCAATACTAATAATTACGTCACCAGCTTTAATACCCGCTTCACTGGCGGCAGAATCATCCATTACTTGCATAACATAAGCGCCTTGTTTTACATCAAGCTGTTGTGCTTTAGCAAGGCCTGCATCCAGTGGACGCCCAGAAATACCTAGTGAGCCACGGCGTACTTCACCATGTTCAATAATTTGGTCAACAAGATTTTTCATCATATTGGATGGGATTGCAAAGCCGATACCAACATTGCCACCCGATGCACCTAAAATGGCCGTGTTAATACCAATTAGCTCACCGTTTAAGTTAACTAGCGCACCACCTGAGTTACCTTGGTTAATAGCAGCATCGGTTTGAATAAAATCTTCATAACCTTCAATATTTAAACCACTGCGCCCCATTGCACTAACAATCCCTGAGGTAACGGTATGACTTAAACCAAATGGGTTACCAATTGCTACTGCAAAATCACCCACTCGTAGTTGATCTGAGTTTGCCAGTTTAACGGCGACTAAATCCTCGGCATCAATTTTTAATAACGCGATGTCTGATTCTTTATCACTACCGATTTTAGTTGCTTCGTATTCACGACCATCTTCAAGAGTAACCAACATTTTTTCAGCATCTTGAACTACGTGGTTATTGGTAACGACATAGCCTTCTTTGGCGTCAATAATAACGCCTGAGCCTAAACCACTAAATTCACGCTTTTGGCTACGCGGTTGCGGATTGCCAAAAAAGAAATCAAGCGGATCAGCGCGACGACGGACTTCCTTTGAACCGGAGACTTGGATACTAACAACGCCTGGTGTTATTTGTTCTAGCATCGGCGCTAACGTCGGTAATTGTTGACCATTGACTGCGATAGGCATCTTAGCCATTGATACTGCAGGGGTTAATAATAAACTGGCAGATAACATTGCTGCACTGATTAACGATAATTTCATTTTCATAGTCAGGGTTTACTCCACATCACAGGAAAAAGCACAAACAAAAAAGGCTGCATAAGCAGCCTTTTATCAATTTAGTTCAAAACATTTTAAAGTAGGTTCGCTCTTTTGGAATGTTTTGAAATGCATGTAAAACATAAGCTGCTTTATAAACAGACTATGGGGTCAAAAAAAAGTTCATCAAGAAGCTTTAGAAATTTCTGAAACCTTAATTAAACTTTGTCAGGCTCGGCTACTTTTGGTTCGCCGGCGAATAAGCCTGATTCACCTGATACATAATCAGCAGGTTGAGCATGTGCCGATGAACGGTCACTTTGGCGTTCCTTTAGTGAGCGCTGTAGCTGCTCAGTCGTTTCTTTAGAAAAGAATGGTTCGTTAGGATGCTGTTTTTTATCAGCTAATAGCAGCTTGTTAGTTTCATCAACATGATTTAACAATTGGTCGTAGTTGTCTTTCATTTTGTTGACGAGTCTACCAGTGCTTGCTAAATGATCTGCAACATCTTGACGGTATTGCTCTAATGCATTTTTAGCTTGTTCTGCTTGTTGCTCTAATTCATCTTGCTTAAATTGCTTTTTAGTGACGAAGGCGCCAAGGAAAAATGCAGCTACTGCCACAATAACAATAATGCCGATCCAAGTAACTGTACCCATAATTCTACCCCTTTGGGAATTAATACATAAAAATAAAATAACGCCTAGATTGCGTACTCAAGAATAAATCCTGTTGCTGCTAATATACCCCGAGTTACGATGCGTGTTAACATATTGCGTAAATTAAACCGTGTTTTATTGTAACTATCTATGACTCCTTGGCAAAAGTACCAACAAGATTTACAGCGTGAAGACTTTGTTTACGATGCTGCACAAGAAAATGCAGTACGTCATCTACAAAGGCTTTTCGATGACTTAACAGCACAAAAGCCCGCAGCTAAAGGCTGGTTCTCTAAACTATTTAATAAAAATAGCACGGCGCCTATAAAAGGTTTGTATTTTTGGGGGGGAGTAGGGCGTGGTAAAACCTATTTGGTAGATACCTTCTATGAGGCGCTGCCGGGAACACGCAAGATGCGCGTGCATTTTCATCGTTTTATGCACCGTGTTCACGAAGAGCTAAAAAAATTAGACAAAACGGCTAATCCCTTAGAAGTTGTGGCTGATATTTTTAAAGCTGAAACCGACATTATCTGCTTTGATGAATTTTTTGTGCAAGACATTACTGATGCCATGCTGCTTGGTGGTTTAATGGAAGCCTTATTTGCGCGCGGCATTGTGTTAGTGGCAACGTCTAACATTATACCTGATGAGTTATATCGAAATGGTTTGCAGCGTGCTCGCTTTTTACCTGCAATTGCACTTGTTAATGCAAACACTGAGATTGTGAATGTGGATTCTGGCATTGATTACCGATTGCGTACTTTAGAGCAAGCAGAGATATTTCATAGCCCATTAGATGAACAAGCCGATAAAAATCTGTTTGAGTATTTTGATAAGTTATCTCCAGAGCCTGGTAAACTCGATCACCCCATCGAAATTGAAGGGCGAATGATCAAAACCCGTAAGGTCGCTGATTGTATTGTGATGTTTGATTTCTCTCAGTTGTGTGAAACCGCACGTAGCCAAGTCGATTATATGGAAATAAGCCGTTTATATAACACTGTTATTTTATCGAACGTAAAACAGCTTGGCCAAAATAACGATGATGCCGCCAGACGCTTTATTGCGTTAGTCGATGAGTTTTACGAACGCCACGTCACACTTATTATTTCTGCTGAAAAACCGATTACGGAACTCTACACGCAAGGCAATCTTAACTTTGAGTTCAGACGTTGTATTAGTCGATTGCAAGAAATGCAGTCGTTAGAATACTTAGCAAGAGAGCATTTGGTTTAATGTAGCTGTAAGTTATAAGTCGTAAGTTAGACACAAATCAAAACTGTACTTAACTTAACACAAGTACAGTTTTTAATTTTATCGCTTATCGCTTATCGCTTATCGCTTATC
>NZ_JACJDM010000048.1:0-37625 GCF_014163545.1 Pseudoalteromonas sp. SR45-6 | reverse complement strand
AAAGCCAGCGATGCTGGCTTTTTTTGTGGGGTAAATTTGATAATGATAAACAGGAAAGTTATGAATTACCTGAACCTTGGGTAAGGGATTTATTATCCTAAGTTCAGATTAATTACAGCCTTTTTGAATTGGTTGTGTTGTGACATTTACGACGAAGTCATTGTAGTCTCTGTCGTTTTGATCTTCCCAATATTGCTTAGTACCACTGGCTTTATAGGCTGTTTTAAGATTGTTTGCATTACCGTTCACGGAAAGTACGTAAACGATTGAATCACTGGCTTTAACGTCGTAATAACCTGATGCTCCATGCTCATCTAACAATTTAATATATTGGTTATTAACCTTAATACCCCAATCATTATTATAACCAGAATTTTCAGAGATAAAAGAGTAACTGATCCGTGTGTAATTCTCGGCAATACACTGAGCATCATCATTTAAGATAGACGCTGGTAGAGAACTTGAACCAGTTACATTAAGCTGAGCAACGGCATTGACGGTAAAGGTTTTAGTTTCACTATAGTCATCGTTATCAATTGTTGGGATTGTAAATGAAGCAGTTGTTTCACCTGCCGCAATAGTAATGACTTGATCAGAGAAACTGTAGTCGCTACTTGTTGCTGTTCCTGCTGAAGTCGATACATAAATATCACTATCTTGTTCATAACTATTGCTTAGCTCTAGTTTATAAGATAATGCGCTACCTTCGTCTACTGAATCAACAATAGGTACAATAGTAAAGCTTGGAATATCTGACACGGTGCAAACTGGTGCATCGTAGCATGCAACTGATTCGTTAAAATTAGTTGCTAAATCATTTAAACGTACTGGAAAATCTGCAACATGGCAGGTATTGCCAGTGTTTTTATTTACTTTGTACAACTCAGATTTATTAGAATGGCCTAGATCAGTTAAAATAGTTCGGCTTAATACAATATCACCTTGCTGGTTAAGTGCAGCGCCTGTGACAGTCGTTAAGTTGTGATCAGATAATTTTGTTGCCGTAAGTTCCTGCACATTCACAGTATATAAACTTGTACTGGTGACTAAGATTAATTCACCATTTTTAAATACCATGTCACCACGCCAGATACCTTGGTCATTTTCAAGGCCTGTAATATTTCCAAGTAAAGTTGTTTCGCTAGTTTCAGGATCGATCGCGTATAGCTTATCTTTATATGATCCAAGTAAGCGATTATTTTGTTGGTCATACACTAAACGATACATGTTACTTGTTCTGCCAACTTCAACATGTTCGTTTGTATCTAAATCAACATAGGCCAATTTGATGTACTTAAACTTACTGCCACTAATAGGTAGAGATTTGAGCTCTGTTGAATTAAAACCTAAGTGCTCAACATCTACTTGATATTCAATAGGGCGAGGTGCTGAGATGTAATACAAGCGATTTGTTTCCGGAATATGAGCAAGCGCTGAAGAGCTGTATTTAGCTCTAGAATGTGCTTGAGTTTGTTGTGTATATTCGTCTAGTTTAAATATAATACCGGTGTCACCGCGTCCAGCATTAATACCATAAAGTTGACCGTTACATTGGTTTGCATGCGCAACTTGCAAAGATGAAAGGATAGCAACAGACAGGGTTGTAATTTTTAGCGTTGTTTTCATTTAGAGTAGGCCTTTTAACGAGGATCCATTGTTACAGCTATAGTTAGTCTGAGGTAATTACAATTTGGTTTATAGCTGCCTATCCTTGTTCCCAAAATTGTATTGCTTAATTCCTATAAGCCGAGCGCATCCGTTATTAACCTCAAAGTATTGTACAATTATCCTAATGGTTGATTACAAAAGCAACATATCTTAACGAACGGTTGGCATTTATACACGAAATGCTGGCTAAATTGAGGTGTTTTATAATACTAAAGGCTTTATTTTGTATCTTTAACGGGGAATTTTAAGTTGTGGCTATTTTTGTTCACGAGCAAGCTGGTTAGGTAATAACTGTTCAATGATTTCACGTGCAGGTAACGTATAACGCACACCATCAAACATAACAGATGTAAATTCATTAATGCTAGTAATACCTGTAAGGGTCCAACCTTCACCGCGCTTTGGGCAATACACTGTGGTTGTAGGTTGTATTACTTTAAATTCGTCATTCATAATTAGCTCAGTTATTAACTTGTATGGCGGGTATCTTAAGGGAATAATAGCGGGCTTTAAAGCCGTAATTTAATTTTATTTATGAACAATGAGTTTGCACTAAGTCGAATCACATTAAAGCCAATTAAGCATAGGGACTGTAGTGCGTTGTGGGCTATTTTGTCTGAGCCGTTAGTTGCTCAGTTTAATGACTATGCAGTGCCACTTGCACGTGATGACGTAAAACAACTGATCCAAGATGATATTACTGGCATGTATGAAGGAAATACGCTGCGCTTTGGAATGTACTTACTAAATACGTCGACCTTGATTGGCTGCATTGGTTTATATGATATTGAAGAAGATACTGCTTGGTTAGGTTTTGAGTTGTCACCAAATCATTGGGGGAATGGGTTTATGTCTGAAGCATTAGCATTTATGCTAACAAATATAACAGCCGTTGTTGCGCAGTTAGGCAATGAGTTGAGCATTACTAATTTACAGGCGAAAGTGGCGACAGAAAATAGCCAAAGCCAGCAACTACTTCGCCGTTTTAAATTCACTCATGTAGCGAGTGAACAATGGTTGTATCAACTGTAAATCACACTTTGTTACATAACGGTAGTTTAATTAAAAATACAGAAAGGGTATTGTTTTTAAAACAATCTTTACCTGAAAGCTATGCTGCTATTAAAAAAACTAAATCGCACTGCAATCATAATTCTATTGAGTACAGCCGGCTTCATTGCATGCGCTATTGTCATTTATAAATATAACGCGCATTACACGTCAAATTTTAAAGACATCACTATTTATTCTCAGGTATTGGATGAAAGTAGGAAAGTGTTTATTCGTTTACCTAACAATTTTGAGCCAAATAAGCGCTACTCCTTGATCATTAGAACCGATGGTAACTTTAATCTTACGCAGTGGGATTCAGTGATGACTGAGTTACCAGCGCAGCAAGATACAATTTTAGTGTCTATTCCTAATCAATTTTGGACCTTTACCAGAAATCGTGATTTAGTGCCGCCGTATGCACGCCAAGATGTGAATACCCAGGCAAGACCAGCAAGTGAAAATTCACCAGAATTATTTGGTCAAGCAGATCAATTTTTGGCTTTTATTGAAGGTGAGTTATTACCGTATTTAGAATCACATTATAAGCTAGATAATAATCGTGTTTTGTCGGGCTATTCAGCAGGAGGGAGTTTTGTTTTATACACTATGAGTACAAAGCCTTGGCTGTTTAACGGTTATTTTGCATTTAGTCCGGCTGCTTGGTACGACGATATGACCGTTGTAAAAGAGTTTGATCGATTCTTATCGCAACGATGCCTCAATACAGACGATAACATACCGCTGTCGCTCTATATAACAGTAGGAGGCGCCGAGCATCCTTTAATGTTAAGTGCCTTTGCTGGTCTTAATAATAGCCTTAACATATATGCTAATGATATTATTTGGAATAGCAGAATTAATGAAGGTTTAGAGCACAGGGAAAACCCGGTGCATAGTGTTAAGCAGGCACTCGATTTCTATAATTCATCAATAAACTAATATGCTTAACTAAATAATAAGACAGTAATAAACCACAAAAGAACACATCATACCATAATTGTTAATTAAGATAACTCTGCATAAAAAGTTATTTTCAACTAAAAGCTATCGAGAAGAATCATGAGCTTGATAAATCAAAGTTAGTAATTCGATTAAACGTATCACAAGAGTTATGTTTATTTGGCTATGGAGGGATCTTCATTGATACAACGACAACGTCTTAAATCAAAAAATATCAGTAAACAGTCGGTAATTGCAGCGAATTAGTAGGGGTTTAGAAGGTGAGTTTTATTTACACACTAACGACGTTTAATTTATCAATAGATAAGTTACAGAGTTTGCACTTAAACATAGAAAATCGCTATTACTTTAAATTAAAAGCTTAGATTTAATGCCCAAAGTGAAACACAGAGTGAAATAAGTTGTCGCTAAAGAATAGATATTTTGCTGGTTAGTTGGCGTAGCATTTTTTCAGGTTCTGGCGCAGGTTCATTTAACCCTGAAATAATGGTCATAAAATAACAATCTAACATCACACTTGCTTTTATATCGTCAAACTCTTGCTGTTCATTGAACAGCCGTTTTTTAAACTCACTCATTTGCTGTTCAAAAAAAGCAGCTTGCCAAATCATATCGCTTATCAATATTTTACTAAATTCAATGTTATTACAATAAAATTCAAACAACGGTAGGGCATAGTGACGTAACTTTAGCCTTGGTGCATGTTGGCGATCAGTTAAACTAGTCTGATGAATGATCGTATCTATTTGTTGCTGCATTCCTGCTTTTAGTAAGTCGATTTTATTTTCGAAATGACTAAACACAGTACCAACGGCCACATTAGCCGCTTTTGCAATTTCTCGTGTAGATGTATGAGCATAACCTTGCTCTAAGAATAACAGCCAAGCCGAGGTAAGAATTTTATTATAGGTTTGCGTTTTTTTATTCATTGTATATCAATTAATTATATTTAACTTGTGATAGTAAAGATGAAGTTACTTGAAAAAGTGACTGCGCTCAATTATATTTATGAGCGCGCTCATTTAAACAAGGAACTTATATGAACTTTATCAAACAAGTTATTGGTTACGGACTATTTATCCCATTTATTATTTTTTATTCTTACATGCTAGGACCATTACTTAAAGCAATTTTATTACCGGGTGGAATTTTAATGTTATGGATAATTTTAGGACCTAAGGAAGGTTATTTGGCTTTGACAAAAGCGTTTGCAACTAAAGGTAAAGCAAAAAAAATGTGATCGCAGCGGGTGCTAAATATTAGCAAAACAGGCTGATTAAATAATCAGCCTGTCAGTGTTCTAGTTATAATGTGTAATGAAAACCAAATGCAATGCCATCATCTTCTGATAGACCCATTTGATATTCTTGCTCTTTATCGGCACTTGAAAAATCACTAAAGTCTTTACGTGCTTCAATGTAAAAAATCGTATCTTCGTCGAATAGATAGTGAAAGCCAAGTACTGTAAATTGACGTTTAAAGTTGTCATTAGGATCGGCGTTAAAATTTGGTTGGATCACGTAATCTGTTCCAGCATCATAGACGTTATATGCAATGAAGGTACGAATGTCATTATCAAACTTATAAGATAATAAAGACTCTACCCCAATCGCGTCTTTGATCAGACGGCCTAAGTTATCGGTATCATGATTTTCATTTTTGTTGATATTTGCGGCAAAATAAAGGCCATCATTGTTGAAGTTACCCCAAGTAACGCCTGCGCCATAAATAAAATCATTAACAGACTGAATTCGTCCTGCTGCGTAATTTACGGTCAGTTCTCCGCGGTTAAACCCAGCAGAAAGTTTTAAGTCGTCGCTTACTGAATAGGTAACGGCTGCCCCATAGGTTGAATTAAATTCTACTTGTTGAGCAAGATCACTGCCATTTTCCCACAAAGTCTGACAAGCAGCTTCAGAAATGGCTTCGATATCGCAAGTATAAAAATCATTATTTTTAAATTGCACTTGTGTTGCAATACTAAAATCACCGAACGTATTACGATACTGCAATAACTTGTCACCGCGCCCGGTACCATTAATTGCACCATCGTCTTTGTTGTAGGTGTAAACACCGGCTGCATTACCATCCCAAACTAGGCTATAGTTAGTACTATAAACTACGTCGTACCAAGCACCCCATTGTTTACCAATTGTCACTTGTCCGTATTTTTCATGTGCTATACCTACATAACCAAGTCGGTTATATAAAAATTTATCTTGAATAGATTCAAAGCGGTTGTTATAGATAATATCGCTACTACCAACAGGGTTTACACCCCATTCTAATAAGGCTAAAGCTGACCACTGATCTTTTAGTTTGCGACTAAAATCAAAGCTAATCCGTGATGCACCATTAACTATTTCAGTTTGCCCTTGTGTGTGGATTATTCTGGCGTCAATAAAACCACCGATGGTTAAATTGTTTTTTCCGTCATCATAAACCTCAACAGCGTTTACGCTCGGTGCTATCAAAGCGCTTGCGATGATGACCCCAATTAATTTTCTATTCATTTAATATTGCCTTGTGTGCTATTTATCATTGTCCTTTGGTCGCGCAGACTAACAAAGCTAAATTAATGGCTAAAGTGAAAAAATATCATCAAAAAATGATAGAGGAAATTTGAATTGTTAATTTATGTTCTTTTTGTGTGCAGCTACACAATACTAGCATAATAAATTGACCTAAATTAGCTTATTTCGATGGACAGCAGCTATAGCCCACGAAGCTAATAATTCATGGAAAAATAAGCCTATTTGGTTTACACTCCAGCCAATTTTATTTCTTTGATTTTCCCCGTTGGAGGGTAGCGCTATCATCAGTACAGCTAACATCACCATGCAATTTGGTGCTAAACCGTTATTTGAGAATATTTCAGCTAAATTTGGCGAAGGTAACCGTTATGGTTTAATTGGCGCAAATGGCTGTGGTAAATCAACATTTATGAAAATCTTAAGTGGGGAATTGGAACCGTCAGCTGGTAATGTAAGTACTGATCCAAATGAACGTGTTGCTAAACTAAACCAAGACCAGTTCGCTTACGAAGAATATTCAGTTATTGACACTGTGATAATGGGCCACAAAGAGCTGTGGGCGATTAAACAAGAGCGTGATCGTATCTATAGCTTGCCTGAAATGAGTGAAGAGGATGGCATGAAGGTTGCCGATCTTGAAACTGAGTTTGCTGAAATGGATGGCTATTCTGCAGAATCTAAAGCCGGCGAGCTACTAATGGGCGTAGGTATTGCAACTGATCAGCATTACGGTCCGATGTCAGAGATTGCTCCTGGTTTTAAACTGCGTGTGCTTCTTGCGCAAGTGTTATTTTCAGATCCAGATATCATGCTACTCGATGAGCCAACTAATAACTTGGATATTTATACTATCAAGTGGCTCGAAGATGTACTGAATCAACGTGATTGCACAATGATCATCATTTCCCATGACCGTCATTTCTTAAACTCTGTATGTACGCATATGGCTGATATTGATTATGGTGAATTGCGTATTTACCCAGGTAACTATGACGAATATATGTTTGCAGCAACGCAAGCTCGTGAACGCTTATTAAGTGAAAATGCCAAGAAGAAAAATCAAATTGCTGAGCTACAACAGTTTGTTTCACGCTTTTCAGCTAATGCATCTAAAGCAAAACAAGCAACATCTCGTGCCAAGCGAATTGACAAGATTCAATTAGATGAAGTTAAAGCATCGTCACGTCAAACACCGTTCATTCGTTTTGAGCAAGAAAAACAGTTATTCCGTAATGCCCTTGAATTAACAAACTTAGGCCAAGGTTTTGACGATATGCTGTTCACTGGCCTTGAAGGCTTAGTTGAAGTAGGCGAGCGTATCGCTATCATTGGTGAAAATGGGGTTGGTAAAACAACACTATTAAATACTTTAGCAGGTCGTTTGGCACCGAAGCAAGGCGAGTTTAAATGGTCTGAAAACCATAATATCGGTTATTATGCGCAAGATCATGCTGATGAATTTGCCACCGATATGAACTTATTTCAGTGGATGGAGCAATGGCAGCAAGAAGGCGATGATGAACAAGTTGTTCGCAGTTTCTTAGGCCGTATGTTGTTCTCACAAAATGATATTAAAAAGTCTGTAAAAGTAATATCTGGTGGTGAGCAAGGCCGCATGCTATTTGGTAAGATTATGATGCATAAACCAAATATCCTATTAATGGATGAGCCAACGAACCACATGGACATGGAGTCAATAGAAGCATTAAACCTTGCGCTAGAAGCATATGAAGGTACGTTAATGTTTGTATCTCACGACCGTCAATTTGTATCCTCAGTTGCAACCCGTATTTGGGAAATCAAAGACGGCAAAATAATTGATTTCAGAGGTACTTACTCTGAATATTTAGCCAGTAAAGAAGGCTAAAGCTCAATTTACATACTGATCAAAAAGCCATGCTAGTCATGGCTTTTTTGTTACTCGATATTCGCAATTTAACAATTAATACGTGTATAATGACCGCCTTTAATGCGGACATAAGTCCGCTATAGGTATTAAAACCATTACTGAGGAGTATTTATGACTGTTGGCATTATTATGGGTTCCAAGTCAGATTGGCCAACTATGGAACATGCGGCGATCATGCTAGATAAATTTGGCATCGCTTACGAAACTAAAGTTGTATCGGCTCATCGTACTCCTCAACTACTCGCTGATTACGCAAGTTCAGCAGCAGAACGTGGTATTAAAGTAATTATTGCCGGTGCCGGTGGTGCAGCGCATTTACCAGGTATGGCCGCTGCTTTCACATCGTTACCAGTATTAGGTGTGCCGGTTAAGTCTAAAACGTTAAATGGCATTGATTCATTGCTGTCGATTTGCCAAATGCCAAAAGGTGTTGCGGTAGGTACATTAGCAATTGGTGAAGCTGGTGCTGCAAATGCAGGATTATTAGCTGCACAGATTTTAGGTTGTCAGCAACCGGAAATATTCGCCAAAGTTGAAGCGTTCCGTAAAGAACAAACCGAAACTATTTTAGCTAACCCAAATCCAGCAGAGTAATATGACTATTTTAATTTTAGGAGCCGGCCAATTAGCACGTATGATGTGTTTAGCTGGTGCGCCATTGAATTTAAATGTGGTTGCGTATGATGTTGGTAGTAAAAAAATTGTTCACCCATTAACTGGGCAAATCTATACTACAACGTTAGAGCAAGCCATTGTAGATGCTCATGCGATCACTGCTGAGTTTGAGCATATTCCTGATGATGTGCTAACGCTATGCTGTGCAAGCAAAAAGTTTTATCCGGGTAAAGCCGCGATTAAAACGGGTGGCGATCGCGCCCTAGAAAAAGCATTACTAAGTAAAACCGCGGTTAAGTGCGCACCATATCAGTTAATCACTGAAAAAGCCCATTTAGAACAAGCCGTTGCTAGCTTGGGTAAGCCATTAGTGATCAAAACCTGTCAAGCCGGTTACGATGGAAAAGGCCAGTGGCGTTTAAAATCAGATGATCAAATTGAGCAGATATGGTCACAAATGGCTGATTTTATTGCCTCCGGTACTGAATCCGCGCCACACACTATTATTGCCGAACAAATGATCCCATTTGATCGTGAAGTATCAATCATAGGTGTTCGCGATAAAAGTGGTAATACCGCTATTTACCCACTTACTGAAAACCAGCATACCAATGGTGTTTTAACCTTATCTATCGCCGGTAAAGAAAAATCAGTGATTCAACAACAAGCTGAAGATGCATTTAATAAATTGGCTAATGAGCTTGATTACGTTGGTGTATTGGCGATTGAGTTTTTCGATGTGGCAGGGCAGTTATTGGTCAATGAAATTGCTCCTCGGGTTCATAATTCTGGTCATTGGACCCAACAAGGCGCGCATTGCAGTCAATTTGAAAATCATATGCGTGCAGTCTCTGGGCTGCCATTAGGTAGCACACAATTACAGCGTGTTACGGCAATGGTGAATGTGCTCGGACAAGCCGCGATTCCTCAGCAAGTACTAAGCATTGCTGAGGTTACGAGTCATTGGTATGGTAAAACAGCAAAGCCTGGTCGTAAAATGGGCCATATTAATGTATCTGCTGCGAACCTTCATGAGTTAGGTGAACGCTTAGCACAATTGTCGGAGTATCTTCCGGAGGAAGATTATCCCGGCGTATTAGCGGCCAGCACCGCGTTGATTTTAAATTAACTAAAAAAGCCGAGTTTATCTCGGCTTTTTACTTGAGGAATGGTTTTATGATTAGCGCTAAATACAGAACCGTGGTATTCGCTTTTTTCATGGCATTATTTATGTCTGGTTTTATGTCATTGGTAATTTCAATTTTTAATGTTGGTTTAATTGATAACATAGTTTCTATTTGGTTAGCGGCGTGGGCTTTTGCATTTTGTGTCGCATTTCCTACCGTAATTCTTGTAGCACCAGTTGTGCATAAGCTCACTACAAAGATTGTGCGCTCGTAACGAAGGGATTATTTTGTCTGTGTCTGATCGGATTAAAAAGCCTCTATACCTGCTTTTTTTTGGCCTGTGTATCACCCCTTTAATTGGTGGTGGTAGTGCCCTAATTTGTGGCGCGATGTTTGCAATTTTGCTCGGTAATCCATTTGCAGAGCTATCCCAAAAGGCAAGTAAATGGATGCTCAAAGCCGCGGTGGTTGGCTTAGGTTTTGCTGTTGATTTTAATCAGGTGATTGAAGTTGGTCGCAGTTCGCTGGTACTGACCATAGTCAGTATTACAGCGATCATTGGTCTTGGTGAAATTTTAACGCAAGTCTTTAAATTAAATCGTAACACAGGTGTATTAATATCATTCGGTACGGCTATTTGTGGAGGCAGTGCGATTGCAGCAATGGCGCCGGTAATTAAAGCTAAAGATCACGAAGTAGCGGTTGCACTTGGTGTAGTGTTTTTATTAAACGGTGTCGGTTTGCTACTATTTCCAACCATTGGTCATTACTTTAGTTTAAGCCAACACCAATTTGGTTTATGGGCAGCGTTAGCTATTCATGATACCAGCAGTGTAGTAGGGGCGTCAGCAGCTTATGGAGCTGTGGCACTAAGTATTGCTACAACAGTTAAGCTCACACGTGCGATGTGGATCATTCCCTACACTACGATTGCAGGTGTCTTTTGGCGCTCAGAAGAAAAGGCCAGCATTCCTTTATTTATTGTTGGTTTTTTAGCTGCTGCATTGATAAATACGTATTTACCTCAATTTACGGATCTCTGGCAGCTGATCAACACCGTAGCAAAACAACTATTGGTAATGACTTTATTCTTAATTGGCAGTGGCTTATCACTGGCTGTATTAAAACAAGCAGGACTAAAGCCCTTTATAATGGCAATTATTTTATGGATAGTCGTAAGTAGTGTCATTTTGTTATTAATTTTAGATGGATATATCGTATGAAGAAGCAGTTTTCTATCGCCACATTAGCTTGCCTATTAATCAGTGGTTTTTCTAACTCAGCATTGGCCGCGTCATCTTTACGTGTAGCCACGTTTAATGTGAGCATGGATGCAACAAATTATGCTGAAAATGATAACCCCCTTGATGCCAAAGGTTTGGTAAATGCATTACAAAGTGATCATCCACAAATCAAAAATATTGCCGAGATCATTCAACGTATTCGCCCTGACATTTTATTATTAAATGAATTTGATTATGTCAGCAAAGCGCAAGGCATTGATTATTTTAAAACGCACTACCTTGCTAAAAGCCAAAATAAACAGCCCGCTATAGATTATCCGTACAGCTATGTTGGCCCAGTAAACACAGGTTTGAAAACGCCATTTGATCTAGATAATGACGGCCAAGCAACTGGTATTAAAGGGGATGCATTTGGTTTTGGCTTTTTTGAAGGCCATTATGGTATGGCCGTTTTATCTCGCTACCCAATTGATTTTGATAAAATTCGTACCTTACAAACCTTTAAATACAAAGATATGCCAGATGCTAAAATGCCTATTGATCCAACTACAGGTGAAAATTGGTATAACAACGAAGAATGGCAAGCTTTGAGACTCAGTTCAAAATCGTTTTGGGATATTCCGGTTACTGTAAAAGGTAAAACCCTGCACGTTATTGCATCGCACCCAACGCCTCCTGTATTTGATGGTGCTGAAGATAGAAACGGCTTACGTAATCATGATGAAGTACGTTTGATTAAAGATTATATCGCCAGCGCAGATTACCTCTATGACGATCATGGTGTCAAAGGCGGGTTAGCTGAAAAATCACGATTTGTTATAGTCGGAGATTTAAATGCGGCTCCTGAAGGAGATAAAAAACGCCCAGATACAACGGATCAACTTTTAAAAAATTCATTAATAAATAGTCAATTTACACCAACTAGTAAGGGCGCTAAAACCACTTACAGTGAAAAATATGCTGCGGCTTACACAGCTTACTGGCAAGCTCGTGCAGATTATGTTTTGCCTTCAAGTTATGGCATTGAAGTCCATGACGGTGGGGTATTTTGGCCAACTAAAAGTAGCGAGTTGTACCGGTTAATTAAAGATCGTAATGCATCGTCAGATCATCGCATGGTGTGGTTAGATATTTCTATAAAGTAACTTGGTTATTAAACAGCAAAGTTTGGCTGTTTGTCTGAAATAATTGCTATTACATAGGTGCTTCTGCTTAAATTGGGGGAATTACAATAACCTTACAGAAGCCCTATGATTTTTAAATCTTCTACTCAAAAAACCTTAATTGCACTTGCCGTCGCGTCCAGCGTTATGTTGTCCGGTTGTCAATCAACCGCATCTACCCCTACAGAGCAACCACAATCAACTGTTGCCAGCGTTGTTGTAACACCTGCAGATACAGGTAGCAGCGCAATCACACTTGAGCAAGCAATGGCTCATCCTGATTGGTTAGGCCGCCAAGCAGAGCGTGCGTTTTGGGCTACTGATTCAAAAACAGTTGTCTATGCGCAAAAACAACAAGGTAATGAGCTTCGAGACTTATTTACACAAGCTGTTGATAGCCAAGCTGCAAGCCAAGTAGCGTTAAATAAGTTGCATACATTAGGGGCTGGTGATGCTGTTTATTCAGCGGATCGTTCACAGCAAGCTTATGTGTTTGAAGGTAATGTATTTGTAAAGAACATCAATACAGGTGCAATTACACAAATTACTCACGACAGTGCTAAACAATCTAAACCGCAATTTTTAACTAATGGTAATTTAGCTTATCGTCAAGGAAACACTTTTTATAAAGTAGATCTGGCAACGGGACTGCAAGCTGAGCTTGTAAATCTTCATTTGAGCGATGCACCAAAAGGAGTTACAGAGCCTGAAACTTACATCGCTAAAGAACAGCATAAACTGATTGATTACATTGCGCTGACCCATAAAAATAAAAAAGATAAACAAGCGCGCAAAGAGCAACTCAACCAGCAAAATAGTTCAATTGCCAATGCTCAGTTTTACTTAGGTAAAGGCAATGAGTTAGCCGATGTGCAGTTATCACCAAATGGTAAAGCCTTAATTGCTGTTGTCACAGAAGCCAGACCTTGGCGAGATGAAGCCGACATCATGCCAAACTATATTGCTGATGATGCACGGGTAAAAGCTGAAAAAGTACGTCGTCGTGTTGCTGATGAAAAACCACAAACCTCGCAAGTTATCTACATAGATTTAACTGAGCAAACGCAAACAGCACTCGCATTTGATACCTTACCTGGTTTTGATGAAGACGTGCTAGCTTCAGTTAAAAAAGAAAACTATGCCCGTGACGGCAAAACATATGAATCTAAAAAAGAACTTCGTGCTATCAACCTAATGATGGATTGGGGATGGGATCAAAGTGCTATCGTCTGGAACAAAGCCGGCACGCAAGTCGCGATTATGCTTGAAGCATGGGATAACAAAGACCGTTGGTTAGCTACTGTTGATGCTGAAAATTCAAAACTTGTTTCACAACACCGTTTACACGATGATGCATGGGTTAACTATGCTTATAACGATTTTGGCTGGTTAAATAATTCAGATACCTTGTATTATTTATCTGAAGAAACAGGCTATAGCCACCTATATAAAAAACCACTCAATGGTAAAGCAACACAACTTACCAAAGGCCAGTTTGTCGTATCGAACCTCACACTAACAGATGACGACAGTGCAATTTACTACAAAGCCAATGTTGAGCATCCTGGTCTATATGAAATCTACCGCGTTGATCCACAAACGGCAAAATCAGAGCAAGTAACCAACTTAGACGGTATGACCGACTATAAATTAAGCCCTGATCAAAGCAAATTATTGTTAACACATTCCAAAATCATGGCTCCACCAGAGTTATATGTTGCTGATGCAAAAGCGAATACAACTGCAACGCAGCTAACTCATACAGTATCGAGTGAATTTTTAGCAAAACAATTAATTGCGCCTAAAATTGTTGCGGTACCGTCAAGTCATACCGAACAACCGGTATACGCTAAAGTATATTACCCAGCAGACTATGTAGAAGGTGAGAGCGGCAAAAACCGCAAAGCGATCATTTTTAACCATGGCGCAGGTTATCTACAAAACTCACACATGGGTTGGTCAGGTTACTTCCGCGAATTTATGTTTCATTCATTACTAGCCTCTGAAGGTTATGTAGTGATGGACATGGATTATCGCGCATCAAAAGGTTATGGACGTGATTGGCGTACGGCGATTTACCGTCAAATGGGTACCCCAGAAATTGAAGACTTAGCCGATGGTGTTAAATGGATGGCTGAAAATGCCAATGTTGATACCGGTGCTGTGGGTACATATGGCGGCTCTTATGGTGGCTTTATGACCTTTATGGCGTTATTTACTCAGCCTGATTTATTTCAAGCAGGGGCTGCGCTTCGTCCAGTTACCGATTGGGCACACTATAATGGTCCATACACATCAAACATTTTAAATCACCCAGATGTTGATCCAATTGCGTATGAAAAAAGTTCGCCTATATATTATGCGCAGGGACTTAAAAACCGCTTATTGATCAACGCCCCTATGGTTGATAATAATGTGTTTTTCCAAGACTCAGTACGCTTAGTACAGCGTTTAATTGAGCTTGAAAAAGAAAACTTTGAAACGGCTATATTTCCAGTCGAACCACATGGTTTTGTACAGCCTTCTAGTTGGTTAGATGAATACCGTCGTATTCATAAACTATTTAAAGAAAGTTTATAAGCACTTAAATGTTAGACAACGCCAAGCTTATGCTTGGCGTTTTTTTATATAATTGATCAGCAGTGGCGTTGCGAGTACTATTCCGCCAATTGCACCTATTAAGTGAGCATCAACAGCAACCCGAGAGGCAATTAATTTACTCACTTCAGCACTGGGGCCATGAAATTGTTCATAAGCAATTTTAAGCCAAATACCGATAAACAATAACCCGCCGCTTTTCATGCCAACTTCAATATCTTTGATTGCCCCCCACACAATTACACCATGCAGTAGTGCACTCAATCCGGTGTAAATGTGAATGTCAGGACAAAAAAAGTAAACCCCAATACCGCACCAAGCAGCCAAAAATAAGGTGTGCAATGCATATTGCGTCGGTTTTGTATGCTCAGCATGTAACGCCCATATCAGTACGATACCGGCACAATTTAATGCTAAGTGCGCCCAGTTAGCATGCACATATTGGCTCGTGATCAAACGCCATACTTGGCCTTGGTCAATGAGCTGGCGATTAAACTCTAAATCATCATTTAAATTAAACGCTGCAAATAGGGCGCTTAATGCCATTAAACACAGCGGGGGTAAAATATATCGGGGTTGAAGTGGTAAATTGACCATTTTATTCTTATTTTTACAGCAAAATTTTGCATATTGTGCCCGTTTAACTTTAAGATGCCAAACATCTCAATGCAATTAAGGTCTTTTTATGTTTTTACCTTTTAAAACCAGCGTCGTCTTTAGTTTTACTCTTTTTACTTTACCGGTTTTAGCCACTCAAACACCACGGGAAGTACGCGAGCCAGAAGCCGCCACTGGCCATCAACTTAAGCAACATGTCACTGGTCAGCAGTATATGGTTGCTGCGGCAAACCCCTATGCTGCTAAAGCAGGACAAACCATACTCGCTAAGGGCGGCAGTGCAGTCGATGCTGCCATTGCAACGCAATTAGTCTTGACCTTGGTCGAGCCGCAATCATCAGGAATTGGTGGTGGGACTTTTATGCTGCATTTTGACAAAGGTCATAATAAGCTAACCAGCTTTGATGGCCGCGAAACAGCGCCAAGTAATGCTGACGAAACATTGTTTTTAGATGAAAAAGGTAACGCGGCACCTTGGATTGAAGCAGTGGTTGGCGGCCGTTCAGTGGGTGTACCTGGTTTATTGCATGCCTTTGCTAAAGCGCATCAACAATATGGCAAACTTGCATGGGCGGAGCTGTTTAAACCAGCCATAGAACTTGCTGAACAAGGATTTGTAGTATCGCCGCGTTTACACGCTTTATTAGCCAAACAAATAAACCCTGGGGTGACAACACTTCCGGTGATCCGTGATTATTTTTTTCCAGATGGTAAACCGCTTGCTGTTGGTACTGTTAAAACGAACCAACCACTTGCTGAAGTTTACAAAAAAATCGCCAGTAAAGGCATTGATGCTTTTTATAAAGGCGATAACGCTAAGCAAATGGTTGCTGCGGTCACTCATTCTATTGTTGCGCCAGGCACTTTAGCATTAACCGATCTAGCTAATTATCAAAGTAAACAACGTGACGCAGTTTGCACCCCGTACCATAGCTATAAAGTATGTTCTATGGCACCACCGAGCAGTGGCGGAGTCGCGGTGTTACAAATTCTCGCTTTGCTTGAAGATAAGAACATGGGTCAATTTAAAGCTAATTCGGCACAAGCCCTGCATTATTTTAGCCAAGCATCGCGACTCGCTTTTGCGGATCGTAATGTGTATATGGGCGACCCTGATTTTGCAGATATTCCTACTAATGAGCTACTCGATAAACGCTATATCGAGCAACGAACAAAATTAATAAGTGAGCGAGATGAAAAAGCCTATGCAGGGCAGCCTCGTCCATTACTAAGTTACGCACAAGATGATGCGTATGAATTGCCATCTACTACCCATGTATCTATTGTTGACAGTGAAGGGAACGCGGTATCAATGACCAGCTCAATAGAAATGGCGTTTGGTTCAACGGTTATGGTGAACGGTTATATATTAAACAACCAATTAACCGACTTTGCCTTGTCGCCGCGAAAAAACGGCAAATTATTGGCCAACCGCGTTGAAGCAGGTAAACGTCCGCGCAGCTCAATGTCACCGGTGATGGTGTTTAATAACGATGGCAGTTTACGCTTAGTGGTCGGCTCACCTGGCGGTAGCCGAATTATCGACTATGTCGCGCAAGTAGTTATTGGCGTACTAGATTGGCAACTAACTGCTCAACAAGCCATTGACTTGCCAAGAATTACTAATCGTAATAATAATTACACTAGTATTGAAAAAGGCACCGCTATCGAGGCGATTATTCCTGATTTACAAAAGCGGGGTCATACAGTAAAAGTGGTCGATTTAAACTCTGGCTTGCATGCGGTTGAAGTCGTCAATGGCACTTTATTTGGTGCCGCAGATCCTCGCCGCGAAGGGATCGCTTTAAGTGAGCAAAGTATTGTTCTTAAAGAGCACGAAATGCCTGTGAATAAGCCTTAATTGACATCGTGATTTAATGTACAATCTACTTTTACGTGTGTGTTAAGCACACACGTCTTATTTTCTCCTAATGGTCTGACAAGATTGAATATCATTGCTTTTTAATATTCAACAGTAATAATGACAGATCGTAACTTAAAGACTTCGTTAAGCTTGGACTTATGACTACAAATACTGACCCAAATTATCTTTATATTCATCACTCAGGCCCTGGTCTGATCGAAACGCCACTCTTAAATAAAGGCAGTGCATTTACTCAAAAAGAGCGTGAAAGTTTCAACCTTGCGGGATTACTGCCTCCACGCTATGAAACGATTGAAGAGCAGGTTGAACGTTGTTATCAACAATATTCAAGTTTTAAAGACAACCTAAATAAACACATTTATTTACGCGCCATCCAAGATAACAACGAAACACTTTACTACCGTTTAGTGCGTGACCATCTTGAAGAAATGTTGCCTATTATTTACACCCCAACCGTGGGTGATGCCTGTGAAAAATTCTCAGATATTTATCGTAGCGCGCGCGGTTTATTTATCTCTTATGAAGATCGTTATCAAATCGATGATATTTTACGTAATGCGACCAAAGGCAAAGTAAAAGTTATCGTTGTTACCGATGGTGAACGTATTCTTGGTTTAGGCGACCAAGGTATTGGTGGCATGGGTATTCCAATTGGTAAACTATCACTTTATACCGCCTGTGGTGGCATAAGCCCAGCCTATACGCTACCGGTTATGCTTGATGTAGGAACGAATAACGAAAAGTTATTAAACGATCCTATGTATATGGGTGCTCGCCATAAACGTATTGCACAAGATGAATACGATGAATTTTTAGATCTATTTATTAAAGCCGTTAAGCGTCGTTGGCCAAATGTGTTATTACAATTTGAAGACTTTGCACAGCCTAATGCGATGCCTTTATTAAAACGCTACCGTGATGAAATTTGCAGTTTTAATGATGATATTCAAGGCACAGCAGCGGTTACAGTTGGTTCGTTGCTTGCTGCATGTCGTGTGAAGAATGAACAATTATCAGAACAAAAAGTAGTGTTTGTAGGCGCAGGCTCCGCAGGTTGTGGTATTGCCGAGCAAATCATTACGCAAATGGTGTCGGAAGGTATTTCTGACGAACAAGCTCGCAGCCAAGTTTTCATGGTTGATCGTTTTGGTTTGTTAACTCAAGGTATGGAAGGACTGCGCGACTTCCAGCAAGCACTTGCTCAACCTACAGATAAATTAGCTGATTGGACATACAGCGGTGAATACGCATCATTGCTAGATGTGATGCACTGCACAGCTCCTGATATTCTCATTGGTGTATCAGGGCAACCTGGTTTATTTACTGAGCAAGTTATTCGCGCCATGCATAATGGATGCGAACAGCCCGTTATTTTCCCGTTAAGTAATCCATCTAAGCAAGTTGAAGCACTGCCGGAAGATGTGATCAATTGGACACAAGGCAAAGCGATTGTTGCAACTGGCAGCCCATTTGCACCGGTTGTTTATGACGGTGAAACATTTGTAATTCCACAATGTAATAACAGCTATATTTTCCCAGGTATTGGTTTAGGTGTTATTGCAGCGAAAGCCACCCGTATTACTGATGCAATGCTCATGGTGTCGAGTGAAATATTGGCAGAATCATCACCTCGGGCTAATACCGGTAAAGGGAGTTTATTACCTGCACTAACAGAAATTGAAACACTGAGTAAACGTATTGCTTTTGGGGTGGCTAAAAAAGCCATCGAAGAGGGGGCAGCGCTTGAGATCAGCGATGATATGTTATGGGCGGCAATTGACAGAAATTACTGGTTACCAAAATACCGTAATTACAAACGTTGTAGTATCTAAGCGATCACTGCTGATTAACTAGTAAATTATCTAGAAACAGGCTTCGGCCTGTTTTTTTATGCTTGTTCATTTTAAATTAACCGCGTACGGTATCTAATAACGTTATTAAAATTATTAAGGATATGTATGCGTTATTTACCATTGTTAGCCGCGACTCTAAGTTTCAATGTATTTGCAGCCAGTACACCAGATGCCCCACACATTTATATTCAAGGCCAAGCGCAAATCTCCACTATTGCCGATAATGTAAAGTTAGGCGTTGCCATTGTTGAAGTTGATAAGGACTTGATGAGCGCTAAACAAAAAGCTGATCAAACTATGGCTAAAGCGATTAAATTAGCAAAGCAGCAGGGGATTGATGAAAAAAGTATTTATGGTTCACAGATCTCAATTAACCGAGAAAATCAATATAACCGTGAAACAGGTAAACAAGACTTTATTGGTTACCGAGTTAGTCGCACACTTTCACTCACACTGACGGATGTAACAAAATATCCATTACTGCTGCAAAGTTTAGTGAACGCAGGCATTAATGAAATAAATCAAACTGAGTTCACATCGAGTCGTTACGAGTCATTGCAAAAGAAAGTGCAAAAAATGGCAATTGCAGATGCAAAATCAGCGGCAAAAGAATTTGCAGCTGAATACGACGTAGAACTCAAAGGTTTGTATAGTGCTTCAAATGCCCCTATGAACGTATCAGCTCAACCTTACATGCGTGCTGAAAAAACCATGCTGTCAGACAGTAATTCAGGCAATTTCGTACCTGATGCCTATCATGCTGGCGAAATCACAATTTCAGCAGACAGTTATGCAATTTATTTAATTAAAAATTAACACTCAACTCATTGGTGGCGAAATTTCGCCACCAATTTATCTCCCATTTCAGGGGAGATCCTCGCGATAGCATTAAGCATATTAATTATTTGGTCGCGATCATACTGATTACTAATATTCTCATTTACATCATCGATAATAGCATCTAAATAAGTAAATAGACTCTGCGCTGCTTTACTGTTCTGGTGGGTTCTGAACAAAATGTTTTTGAACGCTTCGAGTACATTATTCATCACATAACCATCACTTTTTGCATAGTTGCGGATTGGCGTGAAGTTATCATGCAATAATTCATCAAATGATGTTTCATGGAAATATAACAGTGGCTGTTTATCATCACTATGTTTTAAAGAGTAATTAACGTTATATATGCTTAATCGATCAATGAGTAAAATACTGAGCATATCGATCGCCTTTACCGCAGTACCAGGATCGTTAATACCCGGGCTCATCGCTTTCACTGCAATCTCTGAAATCTGTGTCATTCCAAACCTATAATTGTCACTTACATATTCTTCGATATAAAAAATAAAGCAATTAAGTAGATCTTCAAGGAGTTGCACGTTATCAGATAAATCATGATTACATTTTAAAAACGGATAGCCTTCAACAGTAAAAAAACCCTGCTTAACTACAACATAAATTTTTATATCATGTTGTTGGCAAAGGGCACATAGTTTATCGCTATTCACGCCTTTAAAGTAACCTTCTGTTTTACTTGAAATACTCGACCAATCGTCAAAGTTAGGAAATACATCGATAGGGTTATCTTTTTGCATGCTAATAATCGATTTCAATTCATTTTTAGTATTCTTATATAAGTCGTTTAATACGTTATCGACTTGAATAGCCCTTGAAATTGAATGGATGAAAAATACAAAAAAGCCTAACGATATCAGGCCAAAAACAAGTGAAAAAAGTATGCCCAATGAAGGAATTCCTATTTCACCATTATCCATAGTACGGATGTTGATCAGCATAACGATTGAAAAAATAATACTGCCGAGATAAAAACCCAAAACAAGTTGATGTGATTTACGCGTTATAAGCCCCGGTAATACTCTTGGTGATAGACTTGCGCTGGCACTATTTAGTACCACCATAACCATAGAAAAACTAAAAACAGTTAGCGAAATAATACTACCCGTTAATGTACTTAGAATCGTTCGTGCATTTTCTTCGCTATCAACCAATAGTACCTCAAGCAGCGACTTAAGCTCCATAACAAAAGAGGTGTACTCTGTTGTGGTAACAAGTACTGCAAACAATAAAAATATCACCGATAATAACGATGGATAGAAACCAATACTACTGACTAATTCTCGGTAATTATCGGCAAATTTTCGCGGAGTAAACATATATGAACCCTAAGATGACTTAGTTGTTGCACCAACAACAGCTAGTTTATGCAGTAAGCTTAACAACAAACTTTGTTGCAGGTCTAATTATTAATAGTAACAGTGCCAATAGGAACGTATTTTTTGTCCGCTGCAGGTTTAAAATCTATAATATATGGGCTTCTAATCGCGGGCGGTAAGATGTTGTTACTTTATTTATATTTCATCATGATTAATCGGATAAATAGTAAACGCCATTGATACTGTACTGGTTGATTATCATTTGTTATTTAAATAACAATAGTTGTATAGTACTACCAATAATTAGGGAGACTTGGTAATACACAAGTTTTTATAAACACTTAGATAAAAATTAGGTTTATTGTGATTGTATCTTTATATGCTGCTTTATTAGCACTTTTTTATATTTATTTAACGATGAACGTAGTTAAAGTTCGTCGAGCTGAACGAATTTCACTTGGTGATGGTGGTAATCAACAACTGCAATGCGCCATGCGCGCGCATGGTAATTTTATTGAGTATGTTCCTCTTGCAATTATTTTATTGTTTTTAGTCGAGTATCAAGGTTTAGCCAGTCATTATTGCCACGCATTTGGGGCAGCATTACTGATAGGGCGCGTATTTCATAATTTGGGTATTGTCGATAAAAATCTCCGCTATCGCCAAATTGGCGCGCTAACAACCTTCTTAATAATAGTGTTAAATGCGTTTATCTTATTACTTACACGCCTTTATTAAATGTCAGAGAGAATCTTTATAATTGGCCTACCTCGTACGGGCACAACCAGTGTATGCCATGCATTTTTACAACTTGGTTTTAGTTGTGCCCATACAGCCTATACCAAGCAATGTTTTAACCAAGCGCAAGTGATCGCTGACACCCCAATTTTTAATGATTACGAATATTTAGATTCACTTTATCCAGGTGCTAAATTTATCTATTTAGAGCGAGAAGCAGATAAATGGCTGCCTTCAATTCGCCAATTATTACTGAGAATGCACACCAACTTGATGCGAGCGGATGGGGGGTTCAACCCTCATATTAAGCGTTGTTATCTGCATACCTTTGGCCGTTTTTCTGTTGATGAGTTACACAGTGATGCCTATTTGCAACAATGCTATGAGCAACACAAAAGTGCTGCGCATAACTATTTTGCTAAGCGAACAGCTGACTTTTTATCAATAGATATCGCCCATCCAAACAGTTTTAATCAGCTTTGTGATTTTTTGCAATTACAAACTGAACTGACAGAGTTTGAAAAAATGAATATTGGTGGCAAAGTAACAGCTTGGAATGCAGTAAAACATCCACTAAAAGTTGCTTCAACAGCAAATGGTAAAATCGATAAATATCTATACCCATCGTCTTGATAGGAAGTAACTACTCAAGGTGATTAAAAATTATTGCTGTAACAAGATTTTGTAGTTCAATTGCGTTAAAATCTCGCCATTAGTTTTTAGGTAAAATATTTATGTTCGAATTAAAATACCACACTCCATTTGCATGGACCGAAGCTGTGATGGCAGACTTTGACACCTTTTTACAAGATCATGCCGCTGCAGAAAAAAAAGCATCCGGTATGGCTATGTCGATGTTGTCGCATTATCCAGATCGCCGCAAGCTTGTAAAAGCAATGACAGATTTAGCACTGGAAGAAATGATCCACTTTAAACAAGTATTAAAGCTACTGCTTGATCGTGATGTTAACTTAGGCAACGACCAAAAAGATCCCTACGTGAAACAAATTCGCGCGATTTTTAGAAATGGCCGCGACGAGTTCTTAATGGATAGATTATTAGTCGGTGCCGTAATTGAGGCGAGGGGACACGAGCGTTTCTCTTTAGTTGCACAAGCATTACCAATCGGCAAAGAAAAAGATTTTTATGTGGCAATAGCTAAATCGGAAGAAAAACATAAGAACTTATTTGTCGAGCTGGCTTATGAATATTTTGATAAAAATGAGGTCGATGCACGATTAGAAGAAATTCTTATCGCTGAAGCTGAAATATGTAAAAACATTCCATTTACTGCAGCGCTGCATTAAACATATGGGCACTAGCTGGTAATTTTATTTATCTAGTGCCTAACTGTAAGTTACTAACTTATCAACGTTTTAAAATTTTTGATTAATTCACTTAACTCAACAATTGTAGGGCTCCCGCCTAAATAATTGGTATCAATATGGTACGTATTGTCGATCCAATATGGCTTAGCGGTTGCGTTATGTCCATGAATAGAGAACAGCACGCCAAGGTTTTGAACCAGTTTTTTACTCTGCGTTATTTGTCTATCCCATAATAAGTCACTGATCAGTTGAGCATTTACTTTCATAGGTTGCTGCCAATCCCAACATGTAGCTAAAGTATGCGACAAACCAATTTTTTCGCCTTGGTAGTTCAATAAAATTGATAGTGGGCATGATATTAATTTATTACAGGCATTTAGTAGGCTATTTTTATCACTATGTTTGTGCCATAGACCGCCATTTTTTATCCATAAGTCATACGCTTGTTGATCTTTAGCAAGTGCCTCGAGCATCATATGCTCATGGTTACCCAAGACCATATAGACACCCAACTGTGAAAAGGTATCTAACAACTTTAAACTATCATTGCCACGGTCGATAACATCACCTAATGAAATTAGTACATCAGCGTGCGGATCAAAACTTACTGAATGGATGGCTTGTAGAAATTTATTATAATCAGCATCTAAATCACCAACACACGTTTATCAGCCGGAATATCAATAACTTTATTAGGGGACGCATACCGTATTTTATTCGTGCTAATTCCCATCAAAACAAATTACTCCTGTGATTTTACTAATTCTTCATACGCTAACATTGTAGCTATGTAAGCTAAAACAATTTATAAATAAGCGAAGTGTTTACTGGTCATAAATAATCAAGCCGTAGTTCACGCTTAAAAAGTCGCTACCAGATAGTCAGCAATAAAAAACGCATCTTACGCTAGGGCACTTGCCTGTGAATATACTAAACGAGCTGTCACGTACAATTGAGCAAATACACGAACGAATGATCGTAGAGCTAGGACCATAGTTCAACCATATAGTTGTGTGTAAATGAGCAATGCTCAAAGTCAGCTAATATAAAACAGATTTAAAGTGCGCTTAGAATCAAAGTTAAACGACCAGCCTTAACAATTAGTTATGTGTGAGTTAGGTATTTGAAATTGATGTAACTGATTTAATCTAAATTTGCATGCAAGTAGGGAAAATAGCGTTTATTTATCACGGTAATTAGGTTGTTACTTATAAAACTCACTCTATTTAACATAATATAAATTATAGGTTATTAAATAAATTACTGTGAACCTCTGCAAATACACCACTAGAACCACCACTAAGTCCAATACTAGACGGTATCGGACTTAGTGGTGGTTTATTTCAATAATACAGTTTAATTCGAGTATCTTTCTTGAGCTTCATTATCGCTTAGCATAGTATTAAAAATACAATTTAAGCTGTATCACAAGAAATAAACAATATGGAATTTGTGCGCCCGTTAGAACCAATCCTAATAATTGATGATGTTCAAGATATACGTGACTACTTAAATCAGATCTTAACTGAGTTAGGTTTTGAAGATATTCTTGAAAGCAGAGATTTTGAATCGGCTAAAACGTTGATTGATGAAAAATCCCCGAATGTTATCTTTCTCGATATTGAACTGCCCGATACCGATGGTACAGAAATTCTTGAATACTTAAATGACAATTACCCACATACACATGTTGTCATGTGCTCTGGCCATAACAGCCTCGAAAATGTTCAAAATACTTGGGAACTAGGTGCTAAAGGTTTTATTGCAAAACCATTTAATGCTAAAAAAGTTGATACGGTCATGAAACGCCTCGAACTCATTTAATGTAATTTATCAACCTACAAGGTTACTATGAAACAGTCCGTACAAGCGATCATTGATGATTTATCTCAGGTTATTTTTGGCAAACAGCAACAAATAAAACTCGCGTTAACCTGCTTATTTAGCCAAGGTCATTTATTAATTGAAGATTTGCCAGGTATGGGTAAAACCACTTTATCGCATGCACTTGCTGCGGTATTAGGTTTATCATATCAACGAGTGCAATTTACCAGTGATTTATTACCCTCAGACATACTGGGCTCAAGTATTTTTAATGCCAATGAGCATAAATTTACTTTTCATAAAGGGCCTATCTTCAGTCAAGTTGTTTTAGCGGACGAAATAAATCGCGCAGGTCCAAAAACACAAAGCGCTTTATTAGAGGCAATGGAAGAAAACCAAGTTACTATGGATGGTGATAAACATGCCCTACCAACACCATTTTTTGTTATAGCAACTCAAAACCCTTTATATCAATCAGGTACTTATCCTTTACCTGAATCTCAATTAGACCGTTTTTTTATTCGTATTAGTTTGGGTTTTCCACCTAAAGAAGCTGAACGTAAACTCATTTTAGGCCAACATAATCGTGATTATGCACACTTACCTGTACGTATCGATACACAACAATTAATTGAAATACAAAATAAAGTAAGTGCTGTTATGTTAAGTGAACCGGTTGTTGATTATATTTTGGCGCTTGTATCTGCTACCCGAAATAACAGCCAATTTGCTAATGCGTTATCTCCACGGGCCAGTATTGCAGTTGGCAAAGCCGCGAAAGCATGGGCGTTTATTGATGGTCGTGACTTTGTTACCCCTGATGATGTGCAAACTATTTTTGCTAGTGTTAGCGAACATCGTTTAGGTCTGCAGCATGATGTTAGCTCACAACAGATCAAACAATTAATAAATACTGTTGATGTGCCACTTTAAGGTATGAACAATAAAACAGGAAAGCGCCCTACTTTTTGGTTTCAGTTTAAAGCTAAGGTTTTCAAGCTATTACTAAGAAATAAACATAATACCGAACATCTTACCTTAACGCATAACACAATATATGTTTTGCCATCAAAATTGGGCGTGAGCTTTTTAGTGGTTACTATGCTTAATTTTATATTAGGCATTAATTATCAGAATAATCTGATTTTAGCGATGGCTTATTTAATGCTTGTCGTAATGATATTTTCGCTACTTATGGGTTATAGCAATCTTAAAGGATTAAAAATTGATTATAAAAATCATATAGCTAGCTATGCTCCCTGCTCTGCATTATTAGAGCTGCAACTAAAAACCGAAAAAAAATGTCAATCATTGCAGTTTATTTATGAAAATAAAACCCTCACAACCGTTGATGAAATAACCAGTCAAAAGCAAATAGTTAATTTAGATTTAGGATTAAAAGAACGTGGTGAATACCCCTTGCGCCGATTAAAAATAATCAGCAAGTACCCGTTTGGATTAGTATCGGTATGGAGCTACATGCAATTAGCACATACGGTATTTGTCTACCCGCAACAACTCAAACCATTGCATGAAGCTAGTTTGCAAAATAACCACAACACTGATGATGGCCTGCATAAAAACAGCCATGGTAGTGATGAATTTGATGGTTTAAATATTCATCAAACTGGTATGAATATGAAACGAATATCATGGAAACATTACGCAAAAACTCAGCAATTAATGGTAAAAGAGTTTGTAAATTATTCAGCCCAAAGTGTTGTTTTTGATTTTAATCAGTTACAAGGAAATACCGAATCCCGCCTACAACAATTAAGCTATTTAGTAACTCAGGCTTACTCACAAGGCGTTAGTTATGGCCTGCAATTAGAAGCAGGACTATACGCGATCAGTGATACCAAAGAACATTGTAAACAGTGTTTAGAAGCACTAAGCCGTTTTGCAAAGGATGAAAATGAAAGTCACTGATAATTTAACCGCGATCAATTTGTCGTTATCTATTGTTTATATTTTAGTGCTGAGTTTTATTTTTACTGAGTTACCTCCTCTATTTAATACATTATTAGCTAGTTTGTGTATTTGGAATCTAGCCGTTACCTTATTGAAAAGAAATAAACCCACTGCCATATTAGCAAATACTTTGGCCGGTTTGAGTCTATTGATCTTGTTTTATGACGTAGGTTTTAGCGATACGGTGACTTTATTTGTTGCGATGCTGATCCTCTCTAGCTTATTTAAATTACTGCAAGCCAATACAAAAAAGCATTATCAAACTATCATTTTGTTAAGTTTTTTTAGTCTCTCAACAGTATATCTATTTTCTCAGAGCTTATTTGCTACGCTAGTAATTAGCATGCTATATATTTTAAATTTTGCGCTTTTAGCGCTGATTGAATCTAAACATAGTTTAAAAATTGCAGCTAAAGACAGCTGCAAACTTTTGTTGCTAGCACTACCTTTAGCGATATTTTTATTATTATTGTTACCGAAACTTCCCGCATTTTGGCAATTACCGGGGCCAAAACTCGCTAAAACCGGTTTGTCAGAAAGTGTTGATCCATTTGATATAGCCAAACTGTCTAATTCAGATGAGTTAGTATTTCGAGCTAAATTTGATCAGCAAAAGCCATCTTCCCCCTATTACTGGCGAGCGATTATACATGATGAGTTTGATGGTAAACGCTGGTTAATATCGGACATTTTAAAAAGCCAGCAAGTAATTGACCAAATCACCTCAGCTGAACGTGGTGAACCATTATATAGTTATCAAATTTTTGCAGAGCCTGGCGCTAAGCCTTGGCTTTATGGTTTACAGTTTGCCGACTCGGCCCATCAAGATGTAAAAACAACCAGCAATGGATTACTGCTGCGGAAACGTTTTTTAGCTAATAGTATCAGCTATACAGCCCAGAGTTATGCTTTTAGCTTGGCTGAACTCTCTCGCTCTGCACACTATCAAAACGTGCAGCTTAGTTTATTAGCTAAAGAGACTAATTTACAGTCGCAGTCTTTAGCTAAACGTCTGTATGAACAACATAATAACGATGATCAGGCTTTTTATTTAGCACTGTATGACTACTTTGCCAATAATAACTTTAGCTATACCTTAACGCCGGATCCAATTACCGGTAACAACACCCTTGACCAGTTTTTATTTGCTAATAAACGTGGTTTTTGTGGCCATTATGCCAGCACGGCTGCATTTATGTTTAGAAGTGTTGGTATTCCTGCCCGCGTTGTTTCGGGGTACTTAGGTGGTGAGTATAATCAACAAAATAGTTATATGAGCATCTATCAATATGATGCCCATGCATGGGTTGAAGTATTTATAAAAAATAAAGGTTGGCAAATTTTTGATGCAACTGCGGTTGTTTCACCTGAACGATTAAACGGATCTTTATCACAGCACTTGCAGCTTAATAGCGAATTTACTAGCAACTTGAGTTTTGGCTTATTACGATTGAGTAATATTGCTGGTATTAACTGGTTAAGGCTTAAGCTTGAAAATCTTGATTACCAATGGACAAATTGGGTGTTAGGTTTTGACCAGCAAAAGCAATCTTCCCTGCTAAAAGAATTATTCGGTAATAAACAGTTTTGGCAAATTTCACTGATCGTGATAGCAACCGTATGTTTAGCCTTTATTTGTTACTTTGTGTATTTGTCTTGGCCTAAAAAGCCAGAATCGCCAGCGCATTCACTCGCAAAAGACTACCTTACTGTTGTGCGTTGGTGTAATAAGCAAGGTATTTCTGCACCGTCAAATCAAACGCCGCTGCAATTTTTAGCATATGCAGCTCAACAGCTGCCTAACAAGCGGACATATATCATGCAATTTGCGCAATTATACTCCGATGTGCGTTATCGCCAGCTAATATTTAGCGCTTATCGTAAAAAACACAGTAAAAATCTGGTAAAATTAATTAAAACAACAACTAAGAGAACTCTATGAATGCAGTCGTGATTGGCGTTATTTTAATGCTTGGCCTTACTTTAGCCCGCGTTAATGTAATTGTTGCTATGACTTTAAGTGCTTTAGTCGCCGGTTTAACCGCCGGACTTAGCTTAAACGATACCCTAAACGCATTTAACGCAGGCCTCTCTGGCGGAGCTGAGATCGCTCTAAGCTATGCAATGCTAGGCGCATTCGCTGTTGCGATTTCAAAATCAGGCTTAACGCGCATTTTAGCTGCAAAACTACTCGCTAAAGTAAATAACAATAGTAGTAATAGCGAAACGAATTTAAGCTATTTTATTTTACTGATAATTTTAGTGTGTGCAATTTCATCGCAGAACCTAGTCCCAGTTCATATAGCTTTTATACCAATTTTGATACCCCCGCTACTGGTTATATTTAATAAACTAAGGTTAGATCGACGTGCTATTGCCTGTATTTTAACGTTTGGTCTAGCAACCTCATATATGGTTTTACCCTATGGCTTTGGTGGAATTTATTTATACTCGATTTTACATAAAAACTTAGTGGAAAATGGCTTAGATATCATTAATACCCAAGTACCTATGGCGATGATCATTCCTGCCTGTGGCATGTTAGTTGGGTTAATTGTAGCTGTGTTTATCAGTTATAGAAAACGTCGGGATTATCAGCATGATGAACATCAAGAGCACGCAACTAATGTGGTTGTAGAACAACCTAAAAAAGTATTGTTAGTCGGTATTACAGCGGTATTAGCCTCTTTAGCAGCACAAAATGTCAGTGGTTCAATGATTTTAGGTGGCTTAGTTGGGGTGATGATTTTTAGTTTGTTTGGCGTAGTTAAGTGGGAGCAAAATAGCGACGTATTTAGCAAAGGCGTAGCAATGATGGCAATGATTGGATTTATCATGATCTCAGCTCAAGGGTTTGCCTCTGTAATGAAAGCGACAGGCGATGTGACTAGCTTAGTACAAAGCGCCGCATTGATTATTGATGGCAACAAACCTTTGGCAGCTGCACTAATTTTATTAGTTGGTTTAATGATCACCATGGGGATTGGCAGCTCATTTTCCACAGTGCCAATAATAGCAACCTTGTTTGTGCCACTGTGCTTAGAGCTTAACTTTTCAATGATGGCAACCGCAGCTTTAGTGGGAACCGCAGGTGCTTTAGGCGATGCTGGTTCCCCTGCTTCCGATTCAACCTTAGGACCAACTTCCGGCTTAAACGCTGACGGTCAGCATGATCATATCTGGGATTCAGTTGTGCCTACTTTTATCCACTTTAATATTCCATTACTAATATTTGGCTGGATAGCCGCTATGGTGCTTTAATACCTTGAATGTGAGTAACCAAGCAGAGAATAGATTAAGACCCCTACTTGGTTACTCAATTATTGTTTTAACGCAGATGCTAAAGATATATAACAGTGCAAAATAGTATGATGTGTTCTTTTTATAAAGCAAAGAAAGCACCATAAAAGTGCTTTCTTAACTTAACAACTCGGTTTAAAAACCATAAATCATCTTATCGCATACAACCGGCGTAGGTCTGTGATTGTCATCGACCGCAACGAATGTAAAACTCCCAGTAATTGCCGAGTGTTTATCATCCCTGTGCATTGTTTCTAAGAATATTTCAACGTCTACTCTTAAACTTGTATTGCCTACATGCACAACTTTTGAGATCAATTCAGCGAAGGTTCCAGCTGGAATAGCTTCTTTAAAATCAACTCTATCTGATGAAATGGTTACCAATGGTTTACGGCAAAAGCGCGTTGCAGCAATAAATGCAACTTCGTCCATCCATGCCAATGCATCACCACCAAACAAGGTATTGTGGTGATTAGTGCGCCCAGGAAATACTGTTTTTGTGACCGAAGTCGTTGAGTCTTTAATACGCTGAGCAATTATTTCTTCACGGTTTACTTGAGTTGTCATGTTCTCTACTTTTGGTTTGCTAATTTATCTAACATCATAAGTGCAGGATCAAGGCGTTCGCCTTTCCAATTAAAACGCCAATCCAGATGAGGGCCAGTTACACGACCAGTCGCACCAATTTCAGCTATTTTATCACCGCGTTTAATGGTATCCCCTACTTTTACATCAAGCTTACTTAAGTGTATGTAGGTAGACGTGACACTGTGGCCATGATCTAAAATTAAAGTTCCACCAGAGTAATAAAGGTCGTTATCAGCAAAAACAACGGTACCACTGACAGGCGCATAAACAGGGCTGCCTGTTTTGTTGGCTATATCTAAACCAAAATGTGGCCGACGAGGCTCACCATTAAAATAGCGTTGGCTACCATACACACCCGAAATACGCCCTTGTGCAGGTTTGTAAACTGGATCTAAAAAATACCTAAGCTCAGAGTCAACTTTTCGGGCATTTCTTACTGCCACAGCTTCGCGGCTGATACGGTCACTTACCGCTTTTGGCGGTGACACATATTTACTTGCCACTCCAGTAATTTTATCAATTTTATAATCACGTTTAGTGATCTCAATCGCTTGCTGATGTTTGACACCGTCTGCATCAACCCAGGCTAATTGATGGGTTAATTCAGCATCACGGCCAAAGCCAAATACAAACTCACCTTGTGCGGTGGTTTTTAATGCTTGGCCATTAAAAATAACTGACTTAACCCCATCAATTTGACCAGTCACTAACCCGCCTTGGGTTAAGTGACCTTTTAGCTCCACTGCATCAGCAAAAAAGCTCACAGTAGCAAATAACGAAACGGCTAATAATTTACGCATAACAAATGGACCCTTTGGCCACACCTTCGTATGCTGTGACTTTTACGTCATTGTCAGGATGCTGCGCTTTAACTTGCTCAGCAAGGTAACCTGCAATACATTCAACCGTAGTATCAATGGGTAAAATATCACACCGTTCTTTACTTATTGCCATTTCAAAATAGCCTTGTGCGGCGGTATAGGCAAAACAGAGGTCATTTTCTTTGGCGCTGATGTGCTGTAGCTGCGGCGCTTGAATTTGATCTTCTGCTGTAGCTAAATAAATATCTTGCCATTTATCAGCCCATTGCTTTTGTAATCGTGGCATTGCCATTCCATCAAGGGCAATACCAATTTGCGAACGGTGACCATGAATAATACGCTGGCAATTACCGTCGTGCTTTTTAAGGCCATGACTATAGTGATAATAAAAGCTCTTACTATGCTCTGGCTTTAACTCAATTTCGATTTTATCGATATTGCTTGGTAACTGCGGCATGATTGTAGCAATTAAAAATTCAATAACTGACTGCTCATTAATAACATCAGCATCAATTAAACAAAACGCTTGGTTTGGCGCGCTCATTGCTAAGTGGTGATCATCACCAAAAGTACAATCAAGTGTTGTGTAGTCACCATGGTTTTCAACTTGGCCGTTAATTTGGTTGCCAATGGCCAGCTTGTGATCAATACATTGGTCGATAATGCCTTTGATTTGCTTTTTAACTAAGCCAAAATCAAGCACCATAGACTCTTCATTTAACTTGCCATGCAAGGTTAAATCAACAATCCAGCTCTCGCCAACTGCGCCTCGTTTATTACACAAGTAAGAAAAATCAATTACGGTAAGTGCGTTAACAAAAAGGATCATAAACTTCCTTTATACTGGTTAAAAAATCACGGTAATTATAATGATTTTTGCTAGTAATTGCGCGATTTAATCGTGTAATTAGCATGTTCTTCACCTAAGCGGTGGTATTTCGTGCAAATAAATTATTTTTTTAACTGCTCCGAGTTGTTTAGCGTACAAGTGTACGCTAAAGTACGTGGCAATTTCTAAGCGATGAAAAGTGTTATGGAACCTAAAAATAGTTATACAAAAGAAGATTTGATCCTATGTGGTCAAGGTGAAATGTTTGGAGAAGGCAATTGTCGTCTACCAAGTGACAACATGTTAATGATGGACCGTATCGTCTCAATCACTGATGACGGTGGAGAGCATGGTAAGGGTGAAATCGTTGCTGAGCTTGATATTAACCCTGATCTTTGGTTTTTTGCTTGTCACTTTAAAGGTGATCCAGTCATGCCAGGTTGTCTTGGTTTAGATGCAATGTGGCAACTGGTTGGCTTTTTCCTTGGTTGGTCTGGTGGTCCTGGTCTTGGCCGTGCGCTAGGTGTAGGTGAAGTTAAATTTACTGGGCAAATTTTACCAACAGCAAAAAAAGTGACCTACCGTTTGACCATGAAGCGCGTTATTAAACGTAAATTATTCATGGGGATGGCTGATGGTACTGTTGAAGTAGATGGCCGCGTTATCTACGAAGCAAAAGATTTAAAAGTTGGTTTATTCCAAGATACTAGCGCGTTTTAATTTTGTAATTAAAACCCAGCTACAAAAACGCCGCTGTTTCATAAACAGCGGCGTTTTTGCTTTAATTCAATACTTAAAAATTAGGTTTTATACATATTGCGATTTTCTATCGCTTCGCGCCAACCGCCTAACCACTCTGATTTTGGGTCTACTTGTTGATAAGGGCATAGGTCTTTTGAACGGCCCGCGAGGCCTGCTTTAAAGCCTTGAGAATGAGCTCTTTCTAACCGATCTCTTTTCTGTCTCTTCATAGGTAAATCCTCACCTTTTATATTTATATATTTGTAGTGTTCGTGACATCTACATTTAATGAATAGTTAATAAAACTGTTAAATTCAAATCACAAAAGCAATTAAATAAATTGACTTTAACTAAGCTGCTGATGCAAAAATGAATTAACATATAAAAAAGTAAAGTGGTCGTACCATCTTCTGTGCGACCCATATATGTACAAAAAATTACGACTATCTAATCACTAACACGCAGTTTCCTGCTCTAATTGTGACTGCGGTTTATGGGTGAAGTTCCTATAAAAAATGTAATTATGACAAATTTATTTCAACTCATTAATAGTAAAGAAGTTTAATTTTTGAACTTATTTCAGACCACTTTACTGCGGCTTATTCACACTTAATTAGCCCACATTTCACGTACATTTTTAAATTGTTTAATAATTAATCCTTGCAACTATACCCAAACCACCTCAATATACAGAATTCAGCGTTTCACAGGGGCTTAGTATCAAGGCGTTACTTTGCAACAATGGCAGCCCCTTTTAAGAAGTAACAACGCTGAGAGTAAGTGCCTGTGAAACGCCCAACGGGTTGGTTTAAAAGCGATTTATACTGCGTTATTGATTTTAACAATAGAACCACTATTACTTGCAATCAATGCCTTGCCTAAATCGCTTTTAATTCCAACTGAAACTCGCATCTTGAGGTGGTTTGGGTATATTAATACGATCGGTCTAATATGTGTTTATGCTAAAAAACAGTCAAAATCCACCACGACGTGGTCGCCCACCAAAAGTTGCCCGCAGTAATGCCGACACCAAAGCGTTACTTATTGCTACGGGGGTAGAAACACTTACCGAGTTTGGCTTCAGTGCCACAGGACTTGATACTATTTTAAAAAAAGTAGGTGTTCCAAAAGGTTCTTTTTACCACTACTTTAATAATAAAGATGCCTACGGCTTAGCTGTTATAGACGCTTATAACGATTACTTTGTTGCTAAACTTATTCGCTATCTAGGGGCAAGCGATATCCCTCCTTTAGAGCGACTAATCAATTTCACCCAAAGTGCAGCAAGGGGTATGCAAAAGTACGATTTTAGTCGCGGTTGTCTAGTCGGTAATTTAAATCAGGAACTAAACCACCTCAGCGATGACTTTAAAAATAAACTATTAACCAGCTACGAGATTTGGCAACAACATGTGCAAGTTTGCTTGGCACAAGCTCAGCAGGAGCGTGTAATTGCAGCCAACGTGAATACCACACAAATGAGTGAATTTTTTTGGATTGGCTGGGAAGGTGCTGTAATGCGTGCCAAGCTAACTAAAAATACTCAGCCACTTATTTTATATACTGAAATGTTTTTACGTGCATTGCTTAGGTAACGGCTTAAGTAATTGCTCTTTATTCATAACAATTAAAAGACGATCGGTCTAAATGGAGTCCAGATGAACAATCAATTTAAAGCCATTGTTATAAATAATACTGACGATAAGTATACCGCGTCAGTACAAACACTAAATAATAGCGAATTACCCAATCTCCCTGTCAAACTAGATGTGCTTTACAGCACCCTAAATTATAAAGATGGTCTAGCTATTACAGGAAAAGGCCCCGTGGTGCGCTCATTTCCTATGGTGCCGGGTATTGATTTAGTGGGTAAAGTAACAGCCAGTGATTCTAGCGAGTTCGCTATTGATCAGTTGGTATTACTAAATGGCTTTGGTGTTGGCGAAAAATACTGGGGGGGTCTGGCTCAACAAGCCGCTGTTAATGGCAATTGGTTGCTCCCACTCCCAACGTCGTTAACACCTAAACAGGCCATGCAAATTGGTACTGCCGGTTACACCGCGATGCTCAGTATTATTGCGCTTGAAAAGCAAGGCATCACTCCCGAATCTGGTGATATTTTAGTTACGGGTGCAAACGGTGGTGTAGGTAGTTTTGCCGTCTATTTACTTAATCTACTAGGTTTTACCGTAGTTGCAGCAACAGGTCGTGTAGATCAAAGCGAACATTTAAAACAACTTGGCGCCTCTGAAGTGATCGATCGAAATGAGCTATCAAATCCAGGTAAGCCATTAGCAAAAGAACGTTTTGCTGCAGCCATTGATTCGGTTGGCAGTCATACCCTTGCTAATATTTGTGCTTCTTTAAAGTATGGCGGTGTAGTTACTGCTTGCGGTTTAGCACAAGGCATGGATTTTCCTGCATCCGTTGCGCCGTTTATTTTGCGTGGTATTTCATTAATCGGCATAGACAGTGTAATGCGTCCAAAGGTCGACCGCATCCAAGCATGGCAACGTCTAGGTGAGCTTGTTGAGCAGAGCTACTTAGATAAAATATCGACTGAAATTAATTTAGAGCAGGTTATTAACGCGGCTGATGAGCTGATGGCCGGAAATATCCGAGGCCGTGTAGTAGTAAATTGCCAACAGTAAAAATAAGTTCTACCAATCGTGTTAAGTTACTAAGTATTTATAGCGACATAGAAATGCAGTAATAACAAGGCAGGAATTTTGACATGTCGTTGTTCTACTTGAAAAATTACTGACGTAGTTAGCGCTTCATTTAGCCCGCTAGAATGGTTAAATATTTAACTCAATTGGTATTATTAAAGCTTCTTGTAAAAGAAGCTTTAATTTCTTCGTCATTACACGCCTAAAGCAGCAAGCTTTTCGTTTAATTCGTCTTTTGAAATTAAACTCATTTCATACTGTTTTTTAACTTTACGAATAGTGTCAAAATTATCAAGTTTTAATCGTGCTTTAGCTAATTTCTGTTCTTTTTCTGCTACAGAGATCACATCAAGTTTAACGGCTTTTTCAAGCTTCTCTTTTTCTTGATCGTATTCTTTTTGAAAAATTGCTTTTTCTTGAATGATGATTTGATCTTTTAGCTTTTTCTCAATTTCAATAGCTTCATCTTCAAGCTCAATTTTTTTCTCAAGTAACGGTTCAACACGGTTTAATGCTTCTTGCAAAGCACTTTCGATATTTTGTCCTTGGTTTTCTAGTAAATTTTCTACGTATTTTTTACCAATATCTTGATAACCAATATTTAGCTGCCCTTCTATTGAAGTGATCTCAGAGCGGATCGCCGATAACTTTGAGTTCTCTTTCATTGAGGTGCTCATATCAGAGCTTAGTTTAGACGTTGATTCGCTGATATTTGAACCAATAGTGGTAGCTTGTGTTTTAATTTTATTAAAAAGACCCATGTATATTATTCCTTAAATCTATCATCCAATGTTGTGGCGTCATGCCAATACTTATTAAAGCACACTAATATTACCGATAAACTAAACAAATGTAAATTACACAAGCAAACTGACTTGATATTCTTGTATCAAATTATCGTGATAAAAATTATAATTCTGAGATTAGATTTTAGAAAAAGAGTGTAAAACATGAGTAATGAAGATTTATTCGGCAATAACCCGCTACAAGGCGTTAAACTTGAGCAAGTTGTATCAGAGTTAGTTGATCAATATGGGTGGGAGCTTTTACATGCTTATCTACTGCTAAATTGTTTTAAAAACAACCCTGACATCAAATCTGCAGTTAAATTTTTGCGTAAAACCCAGTGGGCACAAGATAAAGTTGAAAACTTTTATCTTTATAGATTAAAAAATCTACCTAAACCCGATGATGTTCAATATGAACTACCACCACGTGACCGCGTTATTCCTGAAGATCATAAACCAGGTGAACCATGTGAGTTAAGTTTTAGTGACGCAAAACGTATTCAAGCGAAAAAAGAAGCCAAAGATCGTGCACGGACGCGCAAACAACGCTCAAATGCCAGTAATCCTTGGGGGAACTAAGTGCTAAGTGCTAAGTGCTAAGTGCTAAGTGCTAAGTGCTAAGTGCTA